>JAXHVG010000303.1:0-2246 GCA_034189245.1 Caldifarciminota bacterium | reverse complement strand
TTCTACTCACAGTCTGTTAAGGATTCACTGAAGGATAATTATGTGGAGGGTCTTATCAATGAAAAGATCCTCTACATTATTGCAAAGAGAGACAGTATTGAGCTTGATTCTCTTTCTGTAATGAATGAGGTGGAAAATTACATAGAGAATATGATAGGTTCTTCATTCAACAGTCAGAAGGAGTTTGAGGAATTCCTCAAGGCAAACAGCATGACAGAGAGTGAGCTGCGCCAGTTCTATTTCAGACAGAGAAAAATATCCTTTCTCAAGCAGCAGATTCTCTTCAACAGAGGCATTCAGATCAGTGTTAAACCTGCTGAAGTGAGAAATTACTATGAAGAGAACAGGGATTCATTCAAAATCCCGCTTACTGCAGACCTCTATCACATATCATTCATTATAAAACCCGACTCAATGACAATGATGTCAACACTGGAGAAGGCGGATGCCCTGATACGCTCACTCAAACAGGGTGATTCATTTGAGTATATTGCCGAAAAATATTCTGATCATGCAGAGACCGCAGGCAAGGGCGGCAGAATAGGCTGGAAGAAATTCAGTGAACTGTCGCCAGAGGTTGCACAATTCCTATATGCTTACAAGGATGCTGATTCAATACTCTATACCCAGTCCATGGACGGTTTTGAGCTAATGAAGGTACATGATTATGCAGGTGATTCCATTGACTATTCAAGGATACTCGTATCATATACAATTGACAGGGATGATTCCCTGAGGGTAAAGAGAAAGGCTGAAACAGTTCATGAGATGATCAAATCCGGTGAAATTGATTTCAAGGAAGCTGCATCACGCTACACAGAGGATGCCTCCACTGTATCATCAGGCGGATTCATAGGGAATCTGCCCATTGAATCACTGGACAGCCCCCTGAAAGACATTCTGACAGACCTTGAGGAAGGTGAGGTCTCTGATGTGCAGAAAGGTGACTGGGGTTATGAAATATTCATGATGGAGAATATCAAGGGCGGATATGCCAGTGAGTTTGAAGAGGTCAGGGATATTGTCAGGAATATGATTGAAGGCAGGAAAATTGAAGCGAAAATTGATGACATTATTGCCTCAGCAAAAGAGGATATATACATAAAGTATCTTGATGAATAGAATAATTATGACTGCCGGGGATATCTCCGGCATCAACCTCTTTCTTATTCTCAAAACATTGCATAAGTACCCGGCAATCAAATTCTCCATTACAATACAGAGGGAAATACTGGAGAGGGGAGCGGAATTCTTCCGCTTGGATATACCGGATAATATTGACTGCATCAAACCGGATATTGAGCCCCGCAGATTTACTCCGGGCAGTGACATTGATTACACAAAGGAGTATGCTGCTCTTTCACTAATAAAAGCAGTGGGAATGATCAAAAAGGAGAAACACCCTCTCATCACTATGCCTTTAAACAAGAAAAACACATCCATGTACATAGACGGATTCGGCGGGCATACCGAGTATCTCGGCAGATGCTTTGATGCGCGCGAGTCAATGATACTCTATTCCCGGAGGATTTCCGTATGTCCTGCTACAACCCATATACCTATAGATGATGTTATTGATACAGTAAACAGGGACCTTTTGTTGAGGCATCTAATCAATATTGATTCATTCTTCAGGGAGTATATAGGGAAAAGACCACGCATAACTGCAGTATGCTTCAATCCGCATTGTTCGGACAATGGCCTTATTGCCCCGCATGACAAGAATTTAAAATCAATGTTAGATGATTTGGATCAATATGATATAGAAGGACCCGTGTCTTCTGATACAGCATTTCTCCCTGAGAGAATGAGGAGAACAGATGTCTATCTATGCATGTATCACGATCAGGCTCTTATCCCTTTCAAGATATATTCCTTTGAAGACGGCATCAATATAACGGCTGGCCTGCCGTTTCTCAGGGTATCCCCGGATCACAGGCCTGCCATTGATATTGTCCACAGACAGGATGAGATAAACACACTCTCTCTTGAAAACTGTATAGAATTTATTGAAAAGAGGGCTCTGAACTGAGCCCTCTTTATATTCTTTAATCCCCTAAAATCAGGAATTCAATTCTTCTGTTCTGCTGTCTGCCGTACCTTGTTGTATTGGTTGCAATGGGCATTGTCTCACCATATCCCTTTGCAATGATCCTTGACGCCGAGATGCCGCTGCTTATAAGATAATTCCTCACTGATTCTGCTCTTGCCTGTGAGAGAGCAAGATTGTTTGATGCACTGCCTAC
>JAXHVG010000302.1:0-8630 GCA_034189245.1 Caldifarciminota bacterium | reverse complement strand
TGATGAGAATGTGTGAGCCTCACCGTCATTACATCAACCGCTTTGCTCAATGCTTTTTTATTAAGAAAACAAACAATACATAATAGTTATATTCAGTGACTTTTTCTTATGAGGAAAGACGTAACATCATTCTCATAGCGGAAATAATATCAATCTTTCTTAAAGATTAAGACTATTTACAAGATACTCTGTTATGATAATATAATCCAATGAAAACAATCAAGGATCTCTCTGAAATAGAAAAACAGTCTCTATCAATGGAAAACCGGAATTGGGATTTTCTGTCATTTCTCAGGAATATCGGGGAATCTGCTGAACTCAATAAATTATTTATCAGTATTATGTCTCAGTTGGAGGGTGTAATTGATTGCACTCAATGCGGTAATTGCTGCAGGCACAATATCCCTGTACTTGACAAGAAGGATATAGAAAGGGTCAGTGCCTGTTTACAATTGAGCAATGATGAATTTACTGCAGAATATCTTCACAAATTCACAGAAAGAGATCTCTACATTATGAACCGCATACCCTGCCCGTTTCTGAAAGACAATGTCTGCTCTGTCTATGAAGAGAGATTTGAATCCTGCAGGATATATCCTCAATTGCTCTCCTACAGCAATGTCGCCAGTACAGGCAACCTGATCAGGAATACAGCAATTTGCCCTATTATCTTTAATTTCTATGAGATACTCAAAGAAAAATTAAAATTCCGGGATACTTGAAATTTTTTTAAAATAATATATAATTCTATAAATCTTAAATTATAATAATAAATTGGAGTGCTCTATGGGAGATAACAAAAAAAGGACAATACTGCTTGTGGATGACGATATTTTTCTGGCAGATCTTATGGCATTCACCTTTAAACAGAGCGGCTTTGAAATTATCAAGGCGCATAATGGCAAAGAGGCTCTTGAAGTATTGAATAAAGAGGATGTAGATCTTGTCCTGACCGATATCATGATGCCTGTGATGGATGGATTTGAATTAACAAAGAATCTTAAGGATGATCCCAATACCAAGGATATTCCTGTTATCTTTCTGACTGCCAAATCAAATATGGAAGATAAGAATAAGGGATACTCACTGGGAATTTCAGCATATTTCGAAAAACCCTTTGATCTAAAAAAACTCATTGATAAGATCAATGTCATAATTTCGGAAAATGAAAAATAAATGAATCCTAAAGAATCCGGGACTTCCTCATATGAAAAACTAAAACAAATCCTCAATACACCTATTGAATCCCAGCTTGACCTCATCAATCTTCTCAACAAATTAAATGATATAATTGAATGTCAGACATCCGGTATTTTTCATCAATACCACAGTAAGTTAATATACATAGCTGCATACGGCAAGAACGGAGACCGGCTTCTTCATCAGTCACTGTACAAAAATGAATCCGTGGAAGGCCGTATATTCACATCAGGTGAAAGTGTGCTGATAGAAAAATCCATTGAAACTAATTATTTCAAACCTGATTCATCATCAGCAAGGATCATTCTGCCCATTACAATTACGGGAACGCCTGTTTTTCACAACAACAGGGTTATAGGCGGCATACTCGGTTTTAACAGGCAGAGGAATACATTGTTTACTGAGAGGGATCTCAATATACTGAAGAAAATTTCAATGTATATTGCAGATTTTCTCAGCAGTATTGAGGGCCCTGTACTGGACCGGGGAGTCTATCTTGTCAATCATGATGTGGTCAAGAACATGCCATTCCCATTATTCATATGCTCAGGCAGGGGTATGATTGAGGAATACTCAAACATCACAGCGGATATTGTAAAAACAGAGACCAATCTATACTCATCAAATATTCATGATATTCTCAATCTTGTAAATAGCGACAATGAACCGGTAAATACACAGAAAATCTCCGCTGAGGTTATTGAAGAAAAAAAACAGCTGGAGATTCCAAGTGTGCGTTTTGAGGCTATCCCCGATAAGACATACGATCTTATAATCAAGTATATCAATCCGGACAGGATGACTCATAATATTCTCTACTATCTGATAGATACTGAGGATATTAATTCAGCCAAAAGGCAGATCATTACCAGTGTAGCCCATGAACTGAGGACACCAATGACAGCTATTATGGGAGCTGTACAGATTCTGCTCTCGGATTTTGCATCCTCTGAACTGACCCCCACGCAGGAGGAATTCCTCAATATACTGAAGAGCCAGTCTGAGAGATTCTCCAATGTGCTTTCTACAATTCTCAATTTCAAGGAGAGCCGGGAATCACTGGGATTGAAAGAGGAGCACAGTGATCTTATCAGAATTATTGAAGCCCAGAAGGCTGTTTTTGCAGAGAAACTGAAGGAACACAATATGAAGATAGATATTGTGGGTTTTGATGAGGAGATTCGTGTAAGAGGCGAGGAGACATCCATCAAACATATATTCAATCAGATTCTTGACAATGCAATCAAGTTCTCCCCTGAAAACACCACAATAACAATTGCTGATGAAGGTACAAATCTACAGGAGTCAAAATGGTACAGATTAGTGTCAATATCCGACCAGGGAGAGGGTATTGATAAAGAAATACTGCCCAAAATATTTGATTCATTCTCCAGAAACGATGAAGCAGTTCATTCCAAAATAGGAACCGGTCTCGGCCTTTCCATTGTTAAACAGCTCATTGACACAATGGGCGGTGATATTGACATTGAGAATCTTGATAGCGGCGGAACAAAAGTAACCCTCTCATTTCAAACATAGGAGTTATTATGAAATTACTCGCCTATCTCCTCATTAATACTGAAAGCGGAAAAGCATTGTCTGTCCTTAAAGAACTTGAAGCTCTTGAAGAAGTTGAGCATGCTCATGTTGTAACAGGACTGCATGATCTCATAGCACTTGTAAATGCTGACAGTACAAAGAATCTGGCTGATGAAATAGTAAATAAGATACAGAAGATAGACGGCATAAACCGTACTGTTACATGTATTGTTGTAAATGGAGATTGATTCAGCTCAATATCTGAACTTGAACTGAAAACCGGCATTGACATTGCCTTCATTATCACGCTCTGTTATTATCTGCGAATTTTCTGTAATATTGTATTCTATTTGGAACATATCCCTTGCAAAAGAGAAGATATCGTGTGTATAGCTGATAAAGAGGTCTCTGCTGATATATTTGCCGACTGAGAGTTTAGCACTCTTTTCATCAGAGAGCAGATTTGTTTCTATATTAAGCTGATCCAGTCCAATGGATGAACTGACAGCATTGAGATAATTGCTTCTCAGATACACCTGGAGTGCTTTTTCAGGTAATGTTTTGGATATCTTGCCTACACTATTCAATGCAGCAACACTTGTGTTGAAACTGAGGATTGAAAGGATCTCATCCATATCCATTGCAGGTTGGGAAAACAGTGTTATTTCAGGTTCATCAAGATTGCCCGAAACCTTAAGAAAAATATCAGCATCCTTGTAGCCGTCAATATCATAATAATTGACTCTGGTCCTGGAATTGATGGATACATAAGGGTCCACTACTTTATTGGATTCTCTCAGGTTGAAGTAACCGTCCGTAACAGTGAATCTCTTATCAATATAATAATAAAACCCCCTGATGATATCAGCCCTGCCTGTAATATTCAGCTGAGATACATCCTTCAATATTCTGACATCACCTTTCATCTCTACATCAACAAAATTATTTTTTATCCACAGATCCCCCTTTGATTTTATTGTCAGATCTATGTATGATGAATCAATTGATGTTGATTGATAATCGGAAGAAGACATATCAATAAACGGGATTGTCATTAATCCCTTTGTTACCTCTATATTGCCTGCAATACTGGCTTTTGTAAGAGTACCCTTTATATCCAGCTGAGCATTGCCGTATGCATCCGTGTAATCTATGCCATCCGAATGTATTCCTGTGGCAGCAAGAGCAAATCTGTAGTTATCAATCATATATCCGTCTTTCAACACCAGACCCGTCATATTGAGATGCCCATTGGCGGTTTTACCGTTTATACCTTCTATTACAATACTGTCACCTCTTAAATAGGCTCCGGCATTGACATTTTTCACAGTTGTACCGAGATCTATTATATTGACATCAGCATTCATAATATTGACTGTACCGCTCATGACAGGATCCCTGAGATTGCCTGATAAATTAATAACACCTTCTGCAAAACCGTTGTCAACAGTAAAGATTTCATAGAACGGTGATAGGAACTTGCCTGTTATATGATTGATGTCCAGATCAATATTGATTGAATCATCATACATATCATTGAGTTCATTGAATTCAATATATCCTTCGGCTGTTGATGCATGACTGCCGTACTGTAACTCAAACCGGTCAAATGTAAGACGGCTTTTATTGAAATTACTGGCAAAAAGGAAACTGTCAATGACAATGTCCTCATACCTGCCTTGCCTCAAGTCAATACTGACATTGAATACAGGATCGGATATGCGCGTGTTTGCTTTGAGTTCTAATCCAAGATTACCGTAAATATCCAGATTGCTCATCTCCCTCAATAAGAATAGAGAATCATCGTCATACTTCAGGTATACATCTATACTGTCCTCAATCAATCTCATTGAGCCTGTCAGCAGGAGATCATTCCCGTATATTTCAATATCCGATATCTCCAATGAATCATCAGATACATTTATATATACGGGTTTTGAGAGGAATATCCTCTTGCCATTACTATTCAAGGACAATGTTCTTATCAGACCATTGAAATTATCTGAATCATTCCAGACAAAATCTCCCTCATACTCAAGGTATCCTGACTCAAAAATAGCAGAAACATTTGTGTATATATTGAGATCATTCTTCTTGAATTCCCCGTAGAGAAGTTCAATATCTATGCCCCATGCATTTCCGCCTATAAGCTTCATTGTCACAGTGCCATTGTAATGATTATCTATAGAGCCGCTCAAGATCAAATTATCAAATGTGCTGTTGTCAATAATTATATCCTGCATATTTATATCAAGGGAAATATTGAAATTTCTGTAACCATTTTCAGCCATTATATCTCCGTATAATTGGCCCTCTACATAAGGTATCCCGCTGATATTGTTGAGCAGTCCGGACGGGAAATTATCAAGACGGGCAGACATTCTTCCCCTTTCAGGCCCGAGCATTCCATTCAAGCCAATGCTGCCGTTCCCTATATAGGCAGTGAGATCCCTGGCAAAAAACGAGCTGTCGGCATAAGCAATTGATCCATTGAGGTTTTTCAATGTATCACTACCCCAATACCCGCTGACTGAATCCAACATAATACTGAAATCATCAGCTGAACTGATCTTCAAAGAAACTAATCCGCTTATACTATGAGGTTTCATATCAATATCATCAGCAAATGAATAATAGTTCATACTCTTAATATCAAAACTCAGTTCTGATTCCGGGAAATTGTTCAAATCAGCAAAACCGGAACCTGTGAATTTACTTAAACTGTCATTCATTTCAATATTCTCAATTATGATTGAACTATCCTTCAATACAGCTACAGTGCTGATTTGAGGTATTTTCAGATTCCTGTAATTGACACTGTTTATAGTACCATTTAAAGTAAGATACTTCCGGCTGCCCTTTATAAATCCCGAAATCCCCATCCTGCCTTGTGCATTCAGCAGATCATTGCCTATATAGAGTGATTTTGTATGCAGTTTGCAATCCAGATTTCTGATGTCAATTGTGGAATCATGCATATTGATGTCATATTTAATATCCAGATTATTGGACTTTATGTCACCCATAAATTTGGCATGATTACTGTACATTACTATTTCACCTGTTGATCTCTCCAGGCTGATCTTGCCGGGTATATCAGCAGATTGTACATTGATGAATACTGCGAGCCGTTTGTCACTGAGTGATACTGAACTGATAAAATTTAAATTGCTCAATTGAAGAGTGTCATACTGTATATCCAGATTGGTGACCTTCAGTGACTTGATGTCCAATCCCCTCAATACCGAGACAGGTTCATAATCATATATGAAACCGCTCTGTCCGGATTGTGTTTCCTGCTCCTTTATCAGTATAATCCCCTCGTCCATCTCAATGAAATTGAACAGTACCTTACCTGCAAGCAGTGAGTAAATACTGATTCCTATATCTGTCTTCTCAAAATATGCTTTTACACTTGGATTTGAGATATAGAGGGAATCAATTCTGTATGAAACAATTCCGGCTGTCAGCTTGCCTATTCTGCATTCACCGTCAATACTTGTACTTATTGTGTTTTCAATATATTCCCTCACAATACGGTTGAATAGAGGAGTATTGACAAATATGGGTAAAGCTACACTGATAAAAAGCATGATGCTCAGTATAATTATGAATATCTTTCTCTTAATACTCATCAGTAAGAGTTCCCCAGATTAAGATAATACTGAATATTCCCTGTTTGAGATAAAACCGGCCTTGCAACATCAAATCTTATAGGACCTATCGGTGTCTTTATGAATATGCCGAGTCCTCCGGTAATAACAAAATCTCCGGTATTAGGGCTTCCTGCACTGCCCTGCAGCAGTCCTCCGTCATAGAAGAATGAAATCCCAATCATCTTGTATATAAGTATCCTCGTCTCTGCATTGGCATTTATATACATATTGCCGGAATGTGTGCCTATTTCATTGAGAGGACCAAGTGAATCCGTCATTATACCCCGCACAGAGGAAAATCCGCCCAGTTTGAACTGTTCATCAATGGAAATACCTCTTATTAAAGAGATATCATAAGGATCAATAATGCCTCCTCTTATTCTGCCTGCAATTGTAAGACGATTGAACCGGGTCGTGTATGCATTAAATTCAACAAGGTATTTGGTAAAATTATTGTAACCGCTCAGTATGCCCCCCGCATATTCAACTGAGAGAAAAGCAGTAAACCCTGTTGTGGGATAGAATGGATTATCTCTTTTGTCATAGAAAAGTCCGAAATTGACAGAATTTGTATTAGCACTCTGAAAACGAACAGGTTCACTGCTCACATTTGTATCAACTATACTGAGCTTATATCTGTAATTATTACTGAGTAGAAAATTCCTCCATTTTCTGCTTATGCCTGACATCAGGGATATATCCGATTTATTGAAATAATCATTCCTCTCCTGATTTGCTTCAGCTTCAAAAACATATGAGAAAAGGGTCTTGAAAAGGTAAGGAACCTCATATGAGATTAAACCATTGAGCCAGATATTCCGCCTGATATCCGTAAGAATATACGTCTCAATCATAATCCTTTCAGCATTATTCATAATATTATCATTGCCCCAACCGATGCTGATCTTGCCTCTGTCCGGGAATTGATAGAGAAATCCTCCCGAAAACCATTTATGGTCCTTTACAGTACCGGTAAAATAGATATCCAAACTGTCTGACTCACTGTCAACCCCATTGGTATGGAAATCCACTGTTTTGAACAAACCTGTATTATAGAGCTTCTGCTGATTTTTATATACTTGTGACGGTATATACACCATGCCTCTGTGCAGATCAATCTCGTAATTTGCAACATTTTTCACTGTCTCAGGCAGGGAATCAAGATTTACACTGCGCACAAATGCCTTCTGTTTCTCCTCTATATTAACATAGAGTATCTTCCTGTACTTGGTCTCCCTGTCAATAAATTCATAGTCCACATCAACATATATATACCCTTTACCGGAATACTCCTCAACAATATCAATCTGCCGCTTTGACAGCAGAGCCCTGTTGAGCGGCATATTCTTTTCATATTGAAGCAATTGAAGTATTTTCTCATCACTCACCTGTTCATTCCCGAATATCCTTATCTGATTAATAACTGTTCTGTAACCCTCATCTATAATAATGCGCACAGTTTCATTATCATCTTTATCAAATTCAAATTTTGTGACTCTGGCATCAAGAAAGCCCTTGCTGTTATAGAATGCGATTATTCTATTCCTGTCATTATTGAAAACGAGCCTGTCAAATTCTTTACCCTGTTTTGTCTTGATGAGATCCAGTATTTGCTTGTCAGAAAAGAATACATTGCCGTCAATATCAATTCCCTGTATTTTCGCATAAAGGATCAATATGGGGAGTAATGCGATGAGCATCAGTATAATCTTTTTAATTCTATACCCCTGTAATAATGTTTCAGTATTTCGCTGTACGATTTGCCCCTGGCAGCCATCTGCATTGCTCCGTACTGGCACATTCCGACACCATGCCCGAATCCCCTGCCCTTTATAACAACATAAGACCACCCTGTCTCAATATCAAATGCACGGCTTCTCAGGAAATTTCCCGGTGCATTTACACCGGAGAATATTTTTCTGATATTGAAACCGGTAACAGTATGCCGCTGACTGCGGTTGTCATATAGATACAGTGCAGTGACCCTGCCGCCGGAATCTCTCTTTCCGACCCTGATTCTCTTAACAGTAATATCCCTTCCCTTTATTCTGCTGAGATTTATACTGAGCAATCTGTAGAAATCATTTTTACGGAATTTATGTTCCCAATTAAAGTGAGGGGACTGGCCGCAGTAGTAATACTGCCAGAATAGACATCCGCCGCCGTCTTTAATGGAACGAAGATAGGGTAATGGTATTCCGCCAATGAGGATGCATGGGGCGGAATACCATTACC
>JAXHVG010000301.1:0-3675 GCA_034189245.1 Caldifarciminota bacterium | reverse complement strand
ATGCAACGCAGGATGTATGTAGGGGTTTAACAATTTGAACCCGATAAATAAATCCACGTAACATGTAAACCTGAAAACCTGCAACTCTTATTCCTACCCGTTCTTCTTGCTCTACACGGTCTATTCGTTCTGTATTTTATCGTATCACACGAAGTTCCGTTGTACTTTGTACGTTATCCGTTATACGTAAGCAAACTTGTTTGCGATTACCTGCAACATGAAACTTGATTTTACCAGTCATCAGATACCAGCAACAAGTAACTATTATAGACTCTTGACCATCAACCATCAACCATTGACCCGGCATCAACAGATGGCGGATTGTCTGTTGACATTCATCCTATCTGTAATATAATCAATAACTCTATGATTACTATTGATTTAAGAACAATACCAAAGGGGCATTCTCATCAAGAATTTGAATGGATTTTGCCTGCAGGTGACAGCCCCGGCGAGAATAAAGAGACACTTGTTATCGGACGCTTTGACATCCATAATAAATTTGACAGTGATTATGATTTCAAGGGTTTCATTGAGTTTGATGTCAATCTGAGATGTGACAGATGCATTGAAATCTTTGAGAAACACTTTACAGAGGAAGTACGGTTTATTATCAAGAAAAATTCAATGATAGAAGACCTTGACATTATTAATACAAACAGTAATATTGTAAAATTAAAATCGTATATCAAGGATATTGTACACACAGCAATTCCAATGCAGAATATTTGTAGTGAGGACTGCAAGGGTATCTGTTCCGGCTGTGGAGTAAATTTGAATAAAGAAAAATGCAAATGCAATAAACAGGAGGATTAATGGCACTTCCGAAAAAACGCTCATCCAGTACTCGCGGTAAGAAGAGAAGGACTCACTGGAAATTACACAAGGTCAATCTCATTTCTTGCCCCCAGTGCGGACATATGATGAAAAGACACAGGGTATGCCCTGAATGCGGACACTACAGAGGACGTGAAGTAATAAGAATTCAAAAAGAGGTATAAGTGAATATTATCATTGATGCTATGGGGCCCGAGCAGGGACCTGAAGTTATTATTGAGGGCATCAAGCTGATAGGTAGCAATATTACCGGTGATGTCCACTTCATACTCGTAGGCGATTCATCATTCATAAATAAGTATAGTGATGAACTGGACAGTATTGATATCAGTTATGAAATTGTTCATACTGTCAACAATATTACAATGGATGACTTGCCGTCAAATGCCCTGAGGAATAAGGACGAATCATCCATTGCAAAGGGGCTGGAGATAACTTCGATGAGAGATGATTCAGCATTCATAAGCATGGGCAATACAGGTGCTGTTATGGCATTTTCACTGAAGAAACTCGGCAGGATAAAGGGTATCAAGAGACCCGCAATAGGCACTGTGTTCCCAATGGGCAATCATCCGCTTATGCTGGATATGGGAGCAACCTCTGACAGCAGCCCTGAGATGATATATCAGTTTGCACTCATGGGTGCTGAATATGCTCATGCGTCAATGGATAAGGAAGACCCCCTCATAGGTCTGCTTTCAATAGGTGAGGAGGAGACCAAGGGCTCCAAGATAATTCAATCCGCCTATGAGATGATAAGCAATGATGAAACACTCAATTTCTACGGTAATATTGAAGGTGATGATATATTCAAGGATAAGGTGGATGTAATTGTCACTGACGGTTTCACCGGTAATATTATAATCAAATTTGCTGAAGGCATGGCTTCCTATATCAAGGATAGCATTAAATCCATATATAATAAATCATTCAGTGCAAAAATAGGACTCGGACTTGCAAAACCTGCAATGACAGGCTTTTTCAGGCAGCTGAGTTATGATGAATACGGCGGTGCGCCGCTTCTGGGTGTTAACGGTATTACAATAATCGGGCATGGCAAATCAAATGCTAAAGCTGTATCATCAGCTATCATGAATGCCCTGCATCTGATTGAGAATGATTTCACCGGTCATTTAAAGCACAGAATAGAAACAAGGAGTTGATTGTGAGCAATTTAAAGATTTTGGGAACAGGTTCATACCTGCCGGAAAAGATACTCACAAATTTTGACATGGAGAAAATAGTAGATACCTCTGATGAGTGGATCACAAAGAGGACAGGCATCAAGGAGAGGCATATTGCTGCAGATGATGAAGCAACGAGCGATCTCGGGCTCAGGGCAGCCGAACAAGCAATAACAGATGCCGGGATTTCCAAAGAAGACATTGATATGATTATTTTCGGTACTATTACACCGGATAGAGCCTTTCCCTCAACAGCAATATATATCCAGAAGGCATTGGGCCTGGCGCCCATACCGGCTTTTGATGTATCTGCTGCTTGCCCCGGTTATATATACGCGATGTATATTGCAGATAAGATAATCAAATCCCGTGCTGCCAAACATATTCTCCTGCTGGGCGGGGAGTGCCTGACCAGAATAATTGACTGGGAAGACAGGGGAACCTGCGTTTTATTCGGCGATGGTGTCGGTGCTTCAATCGTTTCACTCAGTGAAAGCGAGAATGAAGGACTGCTCTCCATTACAATAGGAGGAGACGGCTCAATGGAGGATCTGCTTTATCAGCCGGCTGGCGGTTCGCGCATGCCTGCTTCGCATGAAACAGTTGAAAAGAATCTACATACCATACAGATGAAGGGCAATGAGGTGTATAAGAATGCAGTCAATGCACTGACGGAAACCTCTCAGAAGGCAATTGAGATGGCAGGTGTATCTGTTGATGATATCACCCATTTCATACCCCATCAGGCAAATATACGCATAATGGAGACCACGGCAAAATATCTCGGTATAGACAGGGAAAAGGTCTATGTCAATATTGACAGGACAGCCAATACATCAGCAGGCACCATACCCATTGCAATGGATGAGATGAACAGAAAGGGAATGCTCAAGAAGGGCGACCTGATTCTTATCAGTTCATTCGGCGGCGGTTTTGTCTGGGGTTCGGGAATAATAAGATGGTAGATGAGAAGAAAACAGTATTCATGTTTCCGGGCCAGGGTTCCCAGTATGTCGGCATGGCTCAGGATGCCTATGAGAAGAATGAGAATGCAAGAAATATCATAGAAAGAGCAGGGGATATCATTGGTGATGATATCAAGTCAATTATGTTCAATGGTCCAAAGGAAATACTCACTGAATCAAAGAATGCCCAGACGGCAATTCTGATACATTCATTCATCAATTACAAGGCACTGTCAGGCAGTATAACACCCGATTTCACATGCGGTCACTCACTGGGCGAATATTCAGCTCTTGTAGCTTCAGGCGTTCTCTCATTTGACAATGCACTCAAACTGGTGAGGAAACGCGGAATGCTCATGTCTGAAGCAGGTGAAAAAGCACCCGGGACAATGGCTGCTGTTATTGGCATGGATGCTGAAGTTATTGAGGATATTGTCAGTGAAAATGACAATGTTGTTGTTGCCAATTACAATGGCACTGCCCAGACAGTCATATCCGGTACTGTTGAGGGTATAGATGAAATAACAGAGCAATTGGATAAAGCAGGTGCAAGACGCATTGTGAAGCTGAATGTTTCCGGTGCATTCCACTCACCGCTGATGAAATATGCCTATGATGAATTCTCGGGATATATTGATGATTTTGATTTCAATGAACCGGAGACACCTGTTATTCTCAATGTAACAGGC
>JAXHVG010000300.1:0-2846 GCA_034189245.1 Caldifarciminota bacterium | reverse complement strand
TTCCCCTCACAACTGATAAGCACCGTGTGAGGATAACAGCATCCACCCATAATCAGCACGGCATACTTCAGCATTCCTCGCCCGAGGCACTGGATAATACTGCAAGACTTCAGAGAAAAATGGAGTATAATCTCAGTGATTATCTTGAGTATTCATATGAGGAAGACAAAGATGCAGATACATTGATAATGTCATACGGCATTACATCAGTCAGTGCAAGGGAGGCATACAGGCAGATAAAGAGCAAGCAGCCTGTTTCACTCCTCACTGCAAAGACACTGCTTCCTCTGCCGGAACAGTACTATGAGATAATGGATAAGTACAGTCATATTGTTATAGCAGAGGAGAATCTCACAGGACTGTATGCTGATATAATTGCAGGAAAGAGAAAACAGTCCAAAATAACAAGGGTCAATGCAATAGGCAGAATGATATCTTCTAAAATGATAATTGAAGGGGTGAAGACCAATGAGTAGATTCCTTAATTCCGATCAGCTTCCCTACTGTAAGGGCTGCGGTCATAATATTATATCAAAGAGTCTGGATAAAAGTATTGATGATATGGGGCTTGACCCTATTGATATTATTCTTGTCACGGATATAGGGTGTCAGGGTATAATAGACAGATATGTGAATTCTCATACAGTGCACGGCCTGCACGGACGATCAGCAGCACTTGCAACAGGTATATCGCTCGGTATGAAGGATTCAAAGAAAAAGATAATTGTCTTTATTGGAGACGGCGGTGTCACAATAGGTCTTCAGCATATACTTGAAGCTATAAGAAGAAATATTGATATTACTGTTATTGTGCACAACAATATGCTCTACGGTATGACAGGGGGCCAGGCAAGCGGACTTACACCATCATGCTTCAAGACAACAACCACTCCGGAGAAGAGCGGTATTAACAATTATGACATCTGTTCATTCGCACGCATTTCCAATGCTTCCTATGTGACCAGAACACTTGCAACAGACAATCTTGAAGAGAAACTGACAGAAGGTATCAATACAGAGGGATTTTCCCTCATTGAGGTTGTTGAGATCTGCCCGAGTTACGGTGTGAAATACAACAAGGGCATCAATCCAAAGAAACTGATTGAGAATTCCGGTCAGGAGCTGGGTATCTGGAAAAGCCAGTCCCCTTCAGCAAAGGGTACTGTTCACACCGGCGCGTCGCATAATCTCCTTGAAAACATAGAAAAGATTAGCCAGTCGGACAAACCTGCTCTAAACAAGACAATCTCCATCGTACTGTCCGGTTCAGCAGGCGAAGCAGTACAGTCAGCTGCTAATTATCTCAGCCTTGCAGGCATTTCATCAGGACTGTCTGTCAATAAGAGAGGCAGATATCCGGTTACAGTCGGTGTCGGTTTTTCAAGTTCGGAGATAATACTGTCCCCTGAAGATGAGAGCCCCTATCAGAAGGATACACCTGAGGCAATCATTGTGTCTTCAATAGACGGGATGAATTACAGCAGGAAAATGATAGAGGATTTCAGAGGCATACTGATAATGGACAGCAGTCTTGAGAGTCCTGAAACAGATGCTCGTGTATTCAAGTGTGATCTCAGGACAATGGGTGCCAAACATGCTGCTCTCTATGGCGTGTTTTATATGATAAAATTACTCGGTATTATGCCTGTTGATACTCTCACAGAATGTGTCAGGCCAAAAGCAGACAAATTCCGCATACCTATTGACAGTATTCTTGAGAATATATCAGGCATTGAAAAAGAAGATTTACTGTAACTGCTCTGCTGTAATCCTTGCCATTATTATTGAATTGAATCGTCTCGCAGCATTGTCAGACCGCGAATTGAGGACAACAGGCACCTCAGCTCCCATTACCAGACCGCCTGAATCAGCAAGCCCGTGAATCTTAAATGCCTTGCCCAGTATATTGCCTGTTTCAAGAGACGGCATGAGAAGCAGGTCGGGGTCACCTGCAACTTCAGAGACAAGGCCCTTTCTCTCTGCTGATTTTCTATCCATTGTTATGTCATAGGAAAGAGGCCCGTCAATAATAAAATCCTCAATCTGCCCCCTCTGAGACATCTTAGACAGATGAGCAGCATCAACAGTTGCCTGCATTGCGGGGTTTATCTTCTCAATTGCCGCCAGGGCAGCCACCTTCGGTTTTTTAATTCCAAGAGCCTTCCAGAGAATGCGTGTATTCTCAATTATAGTGATCTTTTCACTGAGTGTCGGCACAGGAATAATGGCATTATCCGATACTGCCGCTAATTTATGATATGTGTCCATTTCAAAGAGAGTGAGATTGGAGAGCACCTTTGATTTCTTTATTCCCCTCTCTGAGTCAAGTATTGCCTTGAGATAAAACACTGTGTCCAGTTTGCCTTTTATCAGTATGCCACTGTCAAACTCCTTCACTGCCTTTACTGCATTGAAAGCAGATTCCATGTGGGAAGCGGAATGCAGAATTTCATAATCACCGGGATTCTCTTTTTCTGATTCAAGTAAATCCCTTATAATTCCACTGTCGCCTGTAAGAACAGGATTGATTATAATGCCTTCCTTCACTGCATTTACAGCTGACCTTATAACCTCAATGTCTGCTGCAGCTGCTATTGAAGCCCGGACAGGACTCAGTGAGCGTGCCTTCTGCTTTATCTCATTAAAGCTCTTTATTGACATGTTTTATCCCCCTTTACTTCAACAGGCCACTGCATGGCTAATTCCTCTCCATCAATAATCCTCAGGACATTCTCTGCAAGTGAGAGGTTTTCATTGCTTCCGGGATATACATGAATATCAGATATTCTCCCGACCCTCTTGTCAATGTCCCTTACGATCTTCTCTGAGAATGCAAGGCCGCCTGT
>JAXHVG010000030.1:0-3819 GCA_034189245.1 Caldifarciminota bacterium | reverse complement strand
TCTCATTATCAAAGAACATTATTCTGTATGCATTCTCAATGTATGCCGGGAATATATCAACAGTATCGCCCCTCACACGGAATTTGCCCCTCTCAAATTCAATATCATTGCGCTCATACTGCATCATGAGGAGTTTCTCAATGAATCCGTCCATGGGAATAACCGCATTCTTTTCAATATTGAATATACTCTTCTCAAATTCATCAGGTGAACCGAGTGTATATATGGAGGATACAGATGAAACAACAATCACATCCTCTCTGGAAAAGAGGGATGCAGTTGTTCTCAGTCTCATCTTTTCAATCTCTTTATTGACTGTCGCTTCCTTTTCAATAAAGACATCCCTGTCAGCAAGATATGCCTCAGGCTGATAGTAATCATAGTAGGATATAAAATATTCAACAGCATTATCGGGGAAAAGGGTCTTGAGTTCACCGTAGAGCTGTGCTGCAAGTGTCTTATTGTGTGAAAGTATGAGTGTCTGCCTGCCCAGATTTTTTATTACATTTGCTATTGTATATGTCTTGCCTGAGCCCGTGATGCCCAGCAGGACCTGATAGCCGCGGTTTTTTCTGACACCTTCTGTGAGCTCCTCAATTGCCCGGGACTGGTCGCCTGCAGGTCTATAGGGGGATTTTAATCTATATGTCATTAATTGTTTATATACTCATTAACTTTATCACGGAATCCAGTCCAGGTATTATACAGCACAATACTGACAATGACAGTATTGATAACAGTACCTACAGTTCCGCCTATGAATGCCTGGGCAGTATTATTGCCGCCGCCGGACAAACAGCTGACTCCGCTTGCAATAAGGCATCCGGGAGCATTGGCTATTGTGCCTGCCAGACATCCTGCAAGACAGCATGCTGATGAGGACATGCTGCTGCCTGACCATCTGTATCTGTTATTATCCCTGTACCTGTTGTCATTCCCGTATCCATTGTCATTATCATTGTTATTATTATCCTTGTCCTTTTCCCAGCCATAATGATTGCCATGATCATCCCTCTCTCTGTCCCTATTTCTATCCTTGTCCTTATTGCCATTGTTGCCATTGCCATTGTTGCCATCATTACCGTTTCCATTGTCATCATCATTGCCGTTGTTGCCATTGCCATTGTTGCCATCATTGCCGTTTCCATTGTCATCATCATTGCCGTTGTTGCCATTGCCGTTGTTGCCGTCATCATTGCCATTATTGCCATTATTGCCGTTATTGCCGTTTCCATTATTATTATCATCATCGCCATCATTGCCATTATTGCCGTTGCCGTTTCCATCATTATTATCATCATCGTCATCATTATTATCTGAACCGGGTCTTCTCTCCGCCTTGCCCTTCTCATTGTTCTCATCATCCTCATCATCATCCTGATTGCCGTTTCCGGGTCTCTCTTCACCATTATCCCTGCCATTATTACTGCTGCTCAGTGCATAGATATTCCCTGTACTGACTGTTCCTGCATTAAGCGCAACAGGATAGAATGCACTTATTGCGAAAAGTGTTATTAATAGAGTGACTGATAAGCGTTTCATGGATACCTCCTGATAAATTTTCTGTTCTACATAATAATACGAGGCAGCAGGGAAAATGTTACAGAGCAGAGCATAAGCCCTGCCCTGTGTAAATTATTTGACAAGCGGGAAACTGGCAGTAAATTCAGACACCTCTTTCTTTACCTGTTCAATTTCAGATTCATCATCAATATGTTCAATCACCCTGTTGATATAGCCTGCTATTGTCTTCATCTCCGGCTCCTTCATTCCCCTGGTTGTCAGTGCAGGTGTGCCGAGCCTGATACCGGAAGCAACAAAGGGTTTTTCAGGGTCAAAGGGTATTGTATTCTTATTCGCTGTAATGCCTGCTCTGTCAAGAGCCTTTTCTGCTGCTTTGCCTGTAACACCCTTAGGTCTCAGGTCAACAAGCATAAGATGCGTGTCAGTGCCTCCTGCCACAAGCCTGAACCCGCTTTCACTCAATGCTTCTGAGAGAGCCCGGGCATTCTTCAGAACCTGTTCCTGATACTCCTTGAATTCCGGTTTCATTGCCTCCTTGAAGGCAACTGCTTTGGCTGCAATAATATGCATCAGCGGTCCGCCCTGCAGTCCGGGGAACAATTTCTTGTCAATGAGTTTTGCATGTTCATTTGTAGTGAGTATCATGCCCCCTCTGGGACCTCTCAATGTCTTATGTGTCGTTGTTGTCACTACATCTGCAAATGGTACGGGGGAAGGGTGAAGCCCTGTTGCCACAAGACCGGCAATATGGGCAATATCAACAACCAGTCTGGCATCCGCTTCATCGCATATCTCTCTGAATTTATCAAAATGAAGTGTCCTGGGATATGCTGATGCACCTGCTATTATCATCTTGGGCTTATGTTCAAGTGCCATTTCCTTCAATTTCTTATAATCAATAACCTCTGTCTCCTTTTCAACACCATAATGCACAGCATTGTACAGCATACCGGAGAAACTCACTTTATGACCATGTGTAAGATGGCCGCCGTGGGAGAGATTGAGTCCAAAGAAGGTATCACCGGGACTGAGGAATGCGAAATATGCAGCCATATTCGCCTGTGAGCCCGAGTGGGGCTGGACATTGGCATGATCCGCCTTGAACAGTTCCTTTGCTCTCTCCCTTGCAAGATTCTCAGCCACATCCACATATTCACAGCCGCCGTAATATCTCTTTCCCGGATACCCCTCTGCATACTTATTGGTCATTTCACTGCCCATTGCCTGAAGCACTGCTTCAGATACAAAATTCTCACTGGCTATAAGCTCCAGTTTTGTTTTCTGTCTGTTCTGCTCATTGATAAGAGCTTCAAAGATTTCACTATCTGTTTTTTTCAATTCATCTCTGTTCATAATCACTCCTTTTCTTTTTTTACATATAATGTCTGGGTCGGGAATGCAATACCGAGTCCTTCCTTGTCAAACTGTTCTTTGACCTTGAAATGGAAGTCCTGTTTGATTGCCCCGATATCCGAATTTTTCTTTACAAAAAAATTGATGTATATATTGAGAGAGAAACTGTCAAATTTGTAAAAGCCCACTGTTATCCTGTTTTTATTGGGTATGCGGTCATCGTCTTTCAGTACTTTCTCTATTATGCCAATCCCTTTTTTCAAATCTTCTACAGTACTGGCATATGTCAATCCTATCACATAATTAATCAGAGTGGTATTGCCCCTTGAATAATTGATAACAATGGACTGCATGATCTTATTATTGGGGATGATCACTTCCCTGCCATTGAGCATTTCTATTTTTGTTGTTCTCAGCCCAATTTGCTTCACTGTTCCGTCTTTATCCGCAATTGTCACAAAATCCTGCACATTGATTATCTTTGATGTAAAGATTGTTATTCCCCCTATGATATTGGAGAACAGGTCCTGTGCGGCAAGTGCAACAGCAAGACCCCCTATTCCCAGACCGGTCACAAGGGAAACAACATTCACTCCAATGGCATTGAGAGCCATTGAAATACCTATAATCCCGAATATTATGAATATGACTTTCTCCAGGAGACCTATTATCTGATATGTTATATCATCACTCTGAGCTTCTGTTTTCTTGATAATCACTTTTCTGACAGTCAATGAAAGCACTACCATGACAAGCCAGGTTACTGAGAGTATGTAGAACACCTCTGATGCGGTTTTCATATAGGAGTATAGTTTTGTTGAATGGTCAAAGAAGAAAATACCGACATGAAAACCTATGGTAAGTATGATGTATATAATTGCCATTTTGGCCTTTTTAAGATACTGCACCCTGTTTGCAATAAGATTGAATATATTGGCAATA
>JAXHVG010000003.1:0-2492 GCA_034189245.1 Caldifarciminota bacterium | reverse complement strand
TCTTGAAGTCAGAACAGTTGCATATGTGTTTCTTAAATACAGAAAAGACAAAGATAAATGGCAGTATTGTAAGAATGAATATATTATTGGTGATATGAATAAAGTAATAGCTAAAGAGACCAATGCCTTTTCCTGGGTATATGGCAAAGAGATAGAAGGAATCCCCTTAACAAATGTGGAAATAGCAATAGATGTATGGATTATCACTATAATACCTGAGAATCTGAAATATATCAGAACAAATGAGAAAGGATATACAGAGTTTGTCAACAAAAAAGACGGCTCCACACTGGTGTACATCCCAGCAGGCAAGTTCACAATGGGGAGCAATGATGGTGGTAATGACGAAGACCCGGTTCACACAGTTTACCTTGACGGCTACTATATAAGTAAATATGAGATAACGAACAAGCAGTATAAGCAGTTCTGCGATGCAACAGGTAGAGATTATCCCGATGACCCCGGGTTTAATGGTATGAGCAATTACTTTACAAATTACCCCGATTACCCTGTAGTGGAGGTAAGTTGGCATGACGCCAAGGCATATTGTGACTGGGCAGGACTGAAGTTACCCACAGAAGCCCAGTGGGAGAAGGGAGCAAGGGGAACAGATGCAAGGAAATACACATGGGGTAATAGTGACTCGGGAACCAATAAAGCCAATAAATTAGGTTCATCAGACGGTTATAAATACACAAGCCCGGTTGGGAGTTATACAAATGGTCAAAGCCCGTATGGATTAATGAACATGGCAGGCAATGTAATGGAATGGTGCAATGACCGGTATGATAGTGATTACTACAGCAGCAGCCAGAGCAGTAATCCGAAGGGACCAAGCAGTGGTAAATACCCGGTTATCCGCGGCGGCTCTTGGGGCAACCCCGACTTCATCTTACGGTGTGCTTATCGCTACTGGTTCTATCCATCCTTCTACTGCAGCAGCATCGGTTTCCGCCCCGCTTTGTATTGAGTCAACAAAGTAACAAGTAAATAAAAGAAGGTAAAAGATTAAAGGTAAAAGGTAAAAGAAAGACGGCTTGCGCCGGGATAGGAATGAAAGCCGATAAGGAGATTACCACGCCCAAGAGGGCTCGTAATGACCCCGAATTTTGTCATTGCGAACGGAGTGAAGCAATCTCCTTACTGCTATGCAAAAGAAGGATAAACCGTAGGGGCGGTTCGCGAACCGCCTGAAAGGAGTGAAAGCCGGTAAGGAGATTACCGCGTCGCTGCGCTCCTCAGTATTAGTGGCTGGTAGCTGGTATGCTGGTGACTGGTGAAAACCGTGTGCCGGTAAGGGGATCGCCACGCCCAAGAGGGCTCGCGATGACGATGTCAAGAGGCGTTGTGTGTGTAAAAATTCTGCAGAACGAGTAAAGAAAAGGAATTGCATAGCATTTGACAGTACACACTTTATTTTAAATGAACCAATAATTGACATTAATATTCTTTGTGATAAAATAAACTAAATTAGTAGAAGGGTATGGTGTATAATTTTAAAATACTGGAATTTATTATAACGGAGGGTGAATGAAGAAAATAATACTCTTAATGTATATTGCAGTATTGGCTTTATCGCTGCACAGTGAATTTTTCTTATATGAAAATCTTCCCTCTTATGAAAAGGATGCAGTCAGACCTGTTAAAATATTTGCTGACTCAATAGTAGGTGAAGTAAAGAAGAAGGATTGGGATATCCTTGTTTTTTCTGTTCCTGAAATTAATAGCGGGAATGAGGAGGTGGATGCAATAGTCAAATCTGTTTTCTACTATTCATTCAAGACCAATGATATTGACATGGTGCCTGCTGATAGTGCAGAACTGTATCAATTAAAGAAAATGATAAGAGGGCAGATGGGTCCTAAAAATGAGATATTTTTCAAATCAAACAGATTGAACTTCAAAGAAATAAAATGGAGCAGCCCGCAGGTAAATATATCTATGCAGTATATTCCAATGAATGAAGGTCAATATAAGTTATCCGTGAGCCTCACAAATCTCAAAACAACCGCTCAGTTGCCATGTTTATCAAAGACAATCTTTTCAACGCCGCAGCAGATAAGGAATATGAGAAAAAGAGATATTATCATAAGATGGATTCTGTTTGTAATTTCTATTATTGTATTTCTGGCACTGATTGTGCTTATTGTACTTTTCATAAAAAGAAGAAGCATTGAGAAGAATGTGGATGTAATTATAGACGATATAAATAAACTGATGATGGAGCATAAATATGTGACTGCTGTTATTAAACTCAAAGAGGCTCTCAAATATCATCCGGGTTCACCTGAACTCAATGAACTAAGGACCAGAATAAAGCTCGTTCTGGGTGATGAGTTCTCTGTTGAGGCAGCTGAGAAATACGAGAAAGTGAGATTTCTCAAAAAGAGAATAGATATTGCCATACAAAATGATAATGCAGGAGAGATTGAGGTGTTGAAAGAACAACTCATAGAATATGCAGGCAATAGCGCAGATGTGGCATCCGAAAT
>JAXHVG010000299.1:0-5605 GCA_034189245.1 Caldifarciminota bacterium | reverse complement strand
GGCAATTGCATGAAGAGCCCTCATTTGTCAATTTTGGTACACCAGGAACAGGTCCGCGTTTAAAGGCAGGTATGACACTGGCCATTGAACCCATGGTAAACAGGGGTGACTACCGTATTATGATACTTTCTGACGGATGGACAGCTGTAACACAGGACGGCAGCCGCTCTGCACATTATGAGAATACTGTTTTGATAAAGAAAAATGATTATGAAATATTAACAGAAAAAGGAGATATAAGATGAACAGGAAACTATTATATGAGAAGAAGAGTGCATGGCACTCTTATGATGAAAATGCAAGAAAGGGTCTTATGGCATATGCAGAAGCCTATAAATCATTTCTAGACAAGGCAAAGACAGAGAGATTCTCCGTGATTGAGCTTATCAAGATGGCTGAGGCAAATGGGTTTCAACTTAACAATGATAAACAGTTCTTTATTGAAAACAGCAATAAGAATCTTGCAATAGTGAAGAAAGGTGAGAAATCCGCACTTGAAGGTATAAAATTCATTGCATCCCACATAGATGTGCCTAGAATTGACCTCAAACAGAATCCTCTTTATGAGAAAGACGGATTTGTCCAGCTCAAGACACATTATTACGGAGGGATAAAGAAGTATCACTGGCTCAGCAGACCACTTGCACTTTACGGTATTATATTCAAGAAGGACGGGACAAGGGTTGAGGTGAGAATAGGTGAAAAGCCCGATGATCCTGTGCTTGTCATATCAGACCTCCTGCCGCATCTCTCAGCCAAGCAGAGCAAGAAGAGTGTATCGGATGCTTTTGAAGGGGAGAAACTCAATGTGATATTCGGTTCAATCCCACTGAATTACAAAGACAACAAGGAGAAAAACCTCATAAAGATGAATATCCTTGAACTCCTCAACAATGAATACGGAATAGAGGAAGAGGATTTCCTCTCTGCAGAGATTGAGGTAGTGCCCTCAGAGAATGCACGGGATGTGGGTTTTGACAGGGGACTGGTCGGCGCATATGGTCATGATGACAGGGTCTGCGCCTATACATCAGCAACAGCAATGTTCACTTCCGACAACAAAAGGACTGTCTGCGCATTAATGTTTGACAAGGAGGAAGTGGGTTCAAACGGCAAGACAGGGGCACAGTCAAGATTCATAGAGGACATAGTAATTGAGATACTCAAGAGAGAAGGCATTGAGCCGACTTATACAAATATCAGAACAGTAATGCGCAACAGTGAGCTGCTTTCATCTGATGTCAGTGCAGGCATAAACCCGGATTATTCGGATGTGCATGAAAAACAGAATGCTTCCATTATCGGAATGGGCATTGCTCTTGTCAAGTTCACCGGCAGCAGGGGCAAGGCATCTGCCAATGATGCTGATGCTGAATTTGTATTCAAGGTGAGGAGTATATTCAATGAGGCAGATGTCAAATGGCAGACATCCGAACTGGGCAAGGTTGATGAAGGCGGAGGCGGCACAATTGCAAAATTCATGGCTGAATACGGAATGAATGTTATTGACTGCGGGCCTCCCATAATAGGTATGCATTCGCCATTTGAAATTGTATCAAAAGCAGATCTCTATGAAACGCATAAGGGATATAAGGCATTCTTTGAATCTGATTAATTGTATTAACCGCATTAACAGCTTGAAATTTTTATTTTTGATATTATAATATCAGATTAATACAGAAAGGAGTCTCTTAATGAAAAAAATGATTTCAGTCCTGATGATAATGGTAATGCTCTCACCGTATGTATTTGCCCAAATAGAAACAACGGGTAATTACCTTTCCCCTGAAGAACAGAATCTCCTCATGATAAGGGTCAATATATGGGGTCAGGTCAGACAGTCAGGCAGCAAGATTGTGCCTGACGGCACCAAGCTCATTACTGCCATGTCATTTGCAGGGGGCCCTGTGGATGGAGCCAATCTCAACAAGGTCATAGTGATGAGAGAAAATGGCGAAAGGATGATATGTGATATAGGAAAATACAAGAAGCACAATGACACGTCCCATAATCCTGTTCTCAAACCGGGTGATACAGTGATTGTCCCGTCAAATTTCTGGGTAGGATTCAAAGAAGGTGTATCCTTTATATACAGGGTTGCTGTTGTCTTCTACACAGTATTCCAGATATATGATCTTGCAAATACATACTTAATTGAATAAAGAGGAGCAGGAGCAATGAAGAAAGCACTTATTACAGGGATAACAGGTCAGGATGGTTCATATCTTGCTGAATTCCTCCTTGAAAAGGGTTATGAGGTTCACGGCATGGTGAGGAGATCCTCATCCAGCCGTTTCCAGAGAATTGAGCACATACAGAGTAAAATAAATCTCCATCAGGGAGACCTCCTGGACTTCATGTCCATTATTGAATTGATTGATACAATAAAACCGGATGAGGTGTATAATCTTGCAGCACAGTCATTTGTCCCTACTTCCTGGAATCAGCCTGTGCTGACAGGTGAATTCACGGCAATCGGTGTAACACGGATGCTTGAAGCTGTCAAGATTGTTGACAAGAATATCAGATTCTATCAGGCATCAAGCAGTGAGATGTTCGGCAAGGTCAGGGAAGTCCCGCAGAAAGAGACAACCCCTTTCTATCCGCGCAGTCCCTATGGTGTTGCAAAGGTTTACGGGCACTGGATAACAGTCAATTATAGAGAGAGTTATGATATGTACAATTGCTCAGGCATACTGTTCAATCATGAGAGCCCCAGAAGGGGGCTGGAGTTTGTCACAAAGAAGATAACAGACGGCGCAGCACGCATCAAACTGGGAATTCAGGACAAACTCTATCTCGGTAATCTTGATGCTGAGCGTGACTGGGGATTTGCAGGTGATTATGTGAGAGCCATGTGGCTCATGCTGCAGCAGAATGAACCGGATGATTATGTTGTTTCTACAGGCAGAACACATTCTGTGCGTGAGTTTGTCTCAGTTGCATTTGATTCAGTCAATCTTAATTATGAAGATCATGTTGAGATAGACCCCAAATTCTTCAGACCTGCAGAAGTCAATCAGCTTATTGGTGATTCTTCCAAGGCAAAGGAGAAACTCGGATGGGAACCTGAGGTGAGTTTTGAAGAACTGGTTCAGATGATGGTTGAGTATGATATAAAACACTATGAAAAGAAAATAGAGCAGGGTGATATCAGTGTATAATAATATTGATATTCCGCTTTTCATTGAAATAGAGGAGAATGGACTGGAGAATATCAGCGAGATGCTGAAGCGTTCCAATATATATATCAATAATGCACTGATAATTACGGACAAGGGTAAATCATCTGAATTCGCATTGATTGTGAAGGATGAGCTGTCCATCAGTGACAATATGATTTACTATGTAGAGGATAATACCTATGAACAGGTCAAGTCAGTAGAGAATTTTGCAAGAAAGAGCAAGGCGGATGTTCTTATTGGTGTCGGGGGCGGACTTGCTCTGGATATATCCAAACTCGCCTCATTCAAATACGGCAGTCATTTCATATCCATACCGACACTCCCCTCTCATGACGGCATATCCTCACCTGTTGCATCCATAAAGATGGACGGGAAGAGGAAATCCATACCTGCTGCAATGCCTATGGGCATAGTGGTTGATATCAATGTTATCAGGAATGCACCCAAGCGCTTCATACACTCGGGTATCATGGACCTCTTATCCAATCTGTCGGCAATTCAGGACTGGGAACTGGCATTCAACAAGGGTTATGAGATACAATTCAATGGTTTTGCCAATGCCATTGCATACTCTGCTGCAGATAATGTACTCAATTACCCCTATGATGATATATTCGCCCCGGAGTTCCTTCATATATGCATCAATTCACTTGTTCTGTCCGGTATTGCAATGGAGATAACAGGATCATCCAGGCCCGCTTCAGGTGCAGAACATAATTTCTCGCATGCATTTGATGAACTGTATCCGGACAATAGTTATTTCCACGGCGAGAAGGTGGGACTGGGAACACTGCTTGTCTCATATATCAGGGATAATGGTGATTTTGAAAAGATGATGAAATGCTACAGGCGTTTTGAACTTATCAGTGCACTTAAAGACCTCAATATTGAGAGGGACAGGATAGTGAATGCCTTTGTTGGTTCCGCGGATTTCAGAACCCGCTATACAATACTCAAGGAAAAAGAAATAACGCCTCAATTGACAGAGACAATTCTTGATAAGATATTTTAAATAGAATTTTACTTTTGGAATAAAAAAAAGGCGGTCAATTGACCGCCTTTTTTATTTGCCTGCTTATTTGATTATAAGCAGTTTTCTTCTTGCTTCCCTTTCACCCTGTTTCAGTACTGCGAAGTATGTGCCTGATGCAATATCAGACACATTGACCTTTGCAGAATAAACTCCGGGATTCATACCGGATTTGACAAGGGTCTTGACTGCTGAACCTGTAATATCATAAACAGTGAGTGAAACTTCACCCTCTCTGTCCAGTGAATATTTCAGTTCAAAGTCATTCCTTACGGGATTCTGCCTTATATCACTAAGACCGAAAACAAGATTGTTGAAATATTTGAAGCTGATCTCATTGAATTCAATTGTTGAACCATCTGATTTTACAAGTTCAAGTTTGTATTTGTATATGCCGTTTTCCGGTACTGTCTTGTCTGTGAATTTGTAGGAAGAACCATCACTGATGTCAACAGTCCCCACATTCTCAAATCCATTCCTGTCATTTCTCAGTATATTCCACTTGGAACCGTCATTGATATCACTGTTCCATGTCAGTACAATATCAGCATTGACCTGCATTGCAGAGAGATTGACACTCTGAATGCCTGTTGTGGTTACTTCAATAGATGTATATGAACTGCTTGAAGAATAACCGTGATAATTAACACCTCTTACCTTGTAGTAGTATGTTGTTGCTTTAGACAAGGCATCTGTATAGAATGTGTCTGATGTTACTGCAATGGAATCACCTGAAGACGGGAAGAAATCAGGGTCAGTGCTCTTATAGACAATGTAATGGTCAATAAAATCAGTGGATGGATTGGGATGCCAGTTGAGCTGCATCTCAGTACCTGTATTGGTGCAAGTGGCAAATGTTACTGCTCCGGGGAGCAGTGCATCTGTTACATCCAGCTGATAGACATCAGCATTATCCATGTTGATTGTCCACATATAGTATCTGTTGCCCGGTTTATACGGCTCAATAGCATTGTCTCCGGCAGGTCCTTCTGCCTGGAATGCTATGTCATAAGTGGGATAAGAACCGAATACAGAGGGTATATCGGTCTTCCAGAAATACTCAAAATTACTCGGATCCCTTCTGTAGAGAGTAGGTATGTATATATTGACAGACCAGAATGCTGTGCCGTCAAATTCAATACCCCTGCCATTATTCCAGTATCCGCCGTAACTCTCACCATCTGTCAGCGGCAGTGACATGAACTGGGATGCAGTGCCGCCGAGATTCTTTGTTATTCCATAGAGTGATTCCACAAATGACGGGTCATATACATGCCAGTATCCGTACAGTGAATCATCATTGTCAAATGTGAGTCCCCTGTATCTCTTCATCGGTGTGCCGCCCCAGTCACTGTTGAATAGAGTCATTCTGCCGACCTCTGTTGCAGCT
>JAXHVG010000298.1:0-2043 GCA_034189245.1 Caldifarciminota bacterium | reverse complement strand
CTCTGTCAGTGTACCTGTCTTGTCAAAAACAATAACGGTTATCTTTCCTGCACTCTCAAATGCAGTCCTGTTTCTTATAAGCAGTCCATTCTGAGCAGATATTGAAGTGGATACTGCTGTGACAAGAGGAATTGCGAGCCCCAGTGCATGGGGACATGTTATAACCATAACAGTTGCAAGGCGTTCAATTGCAAAAGCTGCTTCCATGCCTGCTGAAAACCAGAATACAAATGTGATTACACCAATGGAGATTGCCGTGAATGTCAGCCACATTGCAGCCCTGTCAGCAAATCTCTGTGTTTTGGATTTCTCCTTTTGGGCATTACGGACCAGCTCAATAACCTGCTTGATATACGACTCATCCCCTGATGCTGTGACCTTTACTTTAATAATACTGTCACCATTGACAGATCCTCCTATCACCACATCATCAACTGATTTCTTGACAGGTTCTGACTCACCGGTGACAAATGATTCATTGATAAACCCCTCTCCTTCTGTAATTATTCCGTCAGCCGGTATCTTCTCGCCTGCCTTGACGAGAACGATGTCATCCTTATTAATATCCTCAATAGATACATCCTCTGTATTGCCGTCAGTTATTTTATGTGCATTATCGGGCATCAGTTTAACGAGTTTTTCCAATGCGCTTGAAGCACTGAGAACGGATTTCATCTCAATCCAGTGACCCAGAAGCATTATATCTATAAGTGTTGCAAGTTCCCAGAAGAAGTATTTTCCTTCAAGACCGAGCACTACTGCAGCGGAATAGACATATGCCACAGTTATGGCAACACCAATGAGTGTCATCATACCGGGCTGTTTCTTCTTTATTTCATTATAAAGGCCTTTGATGAAGGGCCAGCCGCCCCAGGCATATATAAATGATGCAATTGCGAGGACAATATATTTATCCCCTGCAAATGTAAAAGAGAAATTGAGTATATTCTGTATGAGAGGAGATAATGCAAGAATGGGTATTGTAAGAACGAGCGATACAAAGAAGCGGGTTCTGAAATCCCTAATCATCATTTTATGATGTGACTGGCCATTACTTTTCATCTTACCTCCAAATAATAACCTTGATTAATTATAAATAAAGAATAATATATTTTCTATGGAAAGTAAAGACTTAGATAGATTTATGGACGAAGCATTAGGGGAAGCTATCAGAGCTTATGATGAAGATGAAGTGCCAGTAGGCTCTGTTATTGTGCTTGAAAACAAAATTATCGGCAGGGGTCATAATACTGTTGAACAGGACAATGACTCAACAATGCATGCTGAGATTAAAGCAATGAGGCAAGCTCAGTCACATATAAATTCCTGGCGCCTCAATAATGCATATCTCTTCTCATCAATTGAGCCGTGCATAATGTGCGTCTCTGCAGCAATACTTGCAAGGATTGACACCATTGTTTACGGAGCACCAGACCCTAAATTCGGAGGCATTAAATCCATTACAGAGATTCCTTCAATCAGGAGCTTGAATCATAAAATAAATGTGATAGAATCTGTAAGGTCTGATGAAGCTGCCCAATTAATGCAGCAATTCTTCAGGGATTTACGCAATAGACGGAGAGGTGGCTGAGTCCGGCTGAAGGCACCGCACTCGAAATGCGGCATACTACTTTGTGGTATCCTGGGTTCAAATCCCAGCCTCTCCGCCAATTAGAAACCATGCTCTGCATGGTTTTTTTATTGTGGAGAGGGGGATTTGAAATGAGTGAAACGAATAGTAATCCGCCAGGATTACACCAGCGGGGGTTCTCAATGCACAGCACTCACAACTATTCAAGAAGCATTGCCAGGCGCAGCCTTCAATCCCGGAAGCGTGCGATTCGCGCGTTTCGTGTGATTCGTGCGATTCGATATTGTGAATAGCCCATCATAAAGCTACTGGGATATCGAATTTTATTGTGGAGAGGGGGATTTGAAATGAGTGAAACGAATAGTAATCCGCCAGGATTACACCCCGTAAATGAGAACGAATAGAACGCATAGACCGATTAGAACGGATAGTAAGGATAAAGATCAGGATGT
>JAXHVG010000297.1:0-3064 GCA_034189245.1 Caldifarciminota bacterium | reverse complement strand
CTTTGTCACAGAACTAATGTCTATGCTGTCTACCACATCGTTAATTATTCTTGCGGGATGTTTCGACCCTACAAAATCTTCTAACGATGGCGGTAGCAAATAGGTCTGTTTCTGGTCATATCGCTTGAATATCTTCATTCTAACTCTCCTGATTTTGTTCTTATCCTACCATTTTTTATAATTATATCAAACACCAAGGAGCAATACAAGAGTTTTTCAACTTTTTTTACTCTTTGGATCTTTTTTCTCAATCTCTTCTTGATTCCGTATATCCTCTTTTCTAAAATCACTATTTATGCTTTACCATATGTAGACTTTTTAGACAGCCTGTACTGTAATCATACCCTGCTAATCTTGTTCTCTTTCTTTTTTTGAACATAATTAAATGTATTAACAATCATTATCTAAACAAAATGATTTAAAACTGATAAAATCTTTCCCATTTCCTCCATATTATATCTCATTATTAGGAAATGCTATTTCGGTTATTATATTGCCATTGATATCTTGTATTTGCACCAAATTATCACTCCCAAAAGCAAACTTCGTCCCATCTGGGTTGGGGATTCCTCTTAATCCATATTTCAAGCTTCTGTTACTTAAACTATCTGCATCTATATAGACTTTACTGTATACATCATTCTCCACCCAGATATCTGTTATTATATTATCGTTGAAAAGTCTACCGTACCTAGAGTAATAAGTATCATATACAATATGACCACTTATTTCATCTCCAACTTTCACTAATACTGTATCTAGCCCTGTATTAAGATTGACCAGTCTTATGTTATTCAGTAAAAGAAGGTTTCTGTCAAAATCATAGTCCATTGTTACAAAGAAATCTGTTGTTTCCCATAAAATTGTTTCTTCGCCTGTGCTAAGATTGAACTTTTTAACATAAATAGTTTCTACTTCATTGCTTATTACCAAACCAACAATTTCTTTGCCATCTTCACTAATTTGCGGGTATGTATATGCACCATATGGTTGCCAATTATCATAATTCTCATCCATAATAAAGGTAGTATCCCAATCACTTATAAATCTAAATGTATCTTGCAATGTAATAACTGCATATTCATAAGTGATTGTGTACTCAGGACCTTTTTTCCTCAAAACAAGTTCTTTCTCTCCTGTGTTTACATCTATTCTCCAGATTTCTCCTCCTCCCCAGATAAAATTCTTCATATCTCCGCCTACTGTAGCATAATTATCATAAGCCGCAATCTTTGCATATACCAATATATGGTCATTGTCTTCCCAGCATATACTATTATACCCTACTAAACGGTTATACTCATCTACGAGTAATGAACAGGAGGATAAGAATATAATCACTATAAGGAATAAAAGGATAAGGGTTGTTAGAATAGGTTTTCTCATAATATACCTCACTGAAAAAGTTAATTGTTGAGAGTTGATGGTCAATGGTCATTTTTTCTCCCTTTTACCAATTTCAAAATACTACATCTATTATACAAAAATGAAGCATTTATTCAAGATTGTTGGTTCGACTCGCAGCAAAGCTGCTCACGTACAAGGGAAGATTGGCCTTCAGCCAGGTCAATGGTGGATGGTTAATAGTTGATGGTCAAAGAACAGATTCAAGACACAAGAATCAAGTTTCAAAGAATGATTGTAAGGGCGTATGGAAAAGAACAATGTTGACGGGAAACCTCACGCCTTTACTCATATATCCCCCTTTTTGACTATTGACCATCCACCATCAACTATTGACCTAATCATCTCACTATTATCTACTCATTTTTTTATATATCCAGTTCAATGCCTACGGGGCAGTGGTCTGAGCCCATAATGTTATCTCTTGTGAATGCGGATTTGAGATTATTCTCCAGATTTTGACTTATGAAGAAATAATCAATTCTCCAGCCGACATTGCGCTCTCTTGCCTTTGTCTTGTAATCCCACCATGAATAATTGTCCGGCTCCTTGTGAAAATACCGGAATGTGTCAATAAATCCGGCATCCATGAGGTCATCTATCCATTTCCTCTCAATGGGCAGAAAACCGCTTCTGTCTTCATTTGCTTTGGGCCGGGCTAAGTCAATCTCCTTATGTGCTGTATTGACATCACCGCATATGACAATCTTCTCACCCATATCAAGCAGTGATTTCCATTCCTGCAGAAATGTTTCATAGAAACTCATCTTGAAATCCAGACGCTTCTGTGATGACTTGCCATTGGGGAAGTAAATATTGAAGAGTATGAAATCGTCATAATCACTCCTCAGTATCCTGCCCTCCCTGTCAAACCTCTCCACACCAATACCTTTGGTTATATCATTGGGCTTGATCTTGGAAAATGTGCCGACACCACTGTAACCCTTCTTCTCAGCAGAGGCAAATACAGTGTGATAATCATCAATATCAGTGAGTGCCTCCGGAATCTGTTCCTCCTGCGCCTTTGTCTCCTGAATACACATAATATCCGGTGATTCCTTTTTGAGGAATTTTGAAAAGCCCTTTCTTTCAATTGCCCTTATGCCATTTATATTCCATGAAAGCATTGTGATAGCCATATTATTTTATTCCCCTGCTTATTGTTCTCACTCTGTCAATAATCTCATTTTTATTGAGTGTTTCATATTCCCCTTCATTATATAGGACCCTGCCGTTTACCATTGTCATCTTTATGTCCCTGCTGTTCAATGCATATACAATGAAGGAATAGGGATTGTCATAATAGGGCACTGCCTCCAGACCATTCATATCAATCTCTGCAATATCCGCCTTCTTGCCTTTTTCAAGAGAACCCGTCATTTCACCGAGCCCCAGCACCCGGGCGCCTTCAATTGTCGCCATCTTCATTATATCCTCTGCACTGACATGAAGCGGTGAAGCTCCCTTGCCTATCATAGATGCAGTCCTCATCTCCTCTATCATATCCAGATTATTATTGCTTGCAGCACCGTCTGTGCCTATTGACACCTTGATGCCTGCATCCCTCATTGCCTGAATCCTGGCAATGCCTGATGAGAGCTTCAGATTGGACTGGGGGTTATGCACAGCATTGAAATGCCTCCTGGATGCTGTTTCCATA
>JAXHVG010000296.1:0-4837 GCA_034189245.1 Caldifarciminota bacterium | reverse complement strand
AGTATTGCCCCTGAATGAGACCTCTGCACCGAGATATCTCAATACCTTTATCATATACCTTACATCCGCCACATCCGGGCAATTCCTTACAACTGTTTCACCTCTTGTAAGGAGTGATGCCGCCAGTATGGGAAGGGATGCATTCTTGGCTCCACTGGCATTTAATTTACCTTTGAGCTTCCTGCCGCCTTTTATAATGAATCTATCCATTGGGCCTCCTGAATATATCGTCAAACAGACCCACGAACTGCACATACATCTTGTCATAGAAGAAGAATCTTCCGCCATGGGCAATATCCCTCGGATCTGTTTCAAATCCCTTGCGCACATAGAAATATGAATCAGGAGAGAAATTATACTTCACAGTGAGAAGCATTCTCGTATGCATCTCATCCACAGTATCTGCCGGCTGCACAGTACTGCGTACATTGAATGCTTCACCAAGCTCAATGTCAAATTTATTCCATCTGTAATTTAATGAGGGATAGAGGATATATGTGTGCAGCCTGTATCTGCTTGTAGTATCTGTCTTGTAAACCCTGTTCTCGTATTGACACTCAAATCCCGGGCGGAAGGATGATTTGCTGTAATACATCCTGGCATTTGATTTGAAATAAACATCATTACTCTCTGAAGAGGACAGTGAATCAGCAATAGCAGTTATATCTCTGTATGTTTCAATGAATATTCCGCCTGTCAGATTGTTGTTATTTCCCCTCTTCCTTTCAATACCTGCCTTTAAATATGTCATGGCTGTATCTGCCGAGTAATCGTATGTCAGTACATTGGACTCATTGAAATAATAATAATCGGCAGATGAATGATACTTCCTGGCAAAGGAGGCATAGAACAGTATTTCCCGGAAATAGCCGCTTGTATTGATAAAGAGATTCACGGGGAATACAATGAAACTGCCCAGTGGGAATGCGGGCTCTGTATAAATTCTCAGGTCCCCATAGACATCCTTTTCATACTTCTGAGAATAATTATTGTCAAAATTCTCAATCATGAGCCCCACAGTTGTTTTTGTATTCCTTCCTTCAAATCCTGCAAGAAGCGTAAAATCACTTTGGCGCTTTGCAAAGGTGGGGTTTGCCAGAAATCCCATTGAGAACACATCATTGAAACGCCAGTTCAGGCCATAACCCTTCATATAGAGGTTTCTTGCAAAGGTATTATAATAAATATGTCTGAAGAGGAGTTCTGCACCGGATGAGAGGGGAATAGCAAATTTTACAAAATCCCTGACAGAGAGAAACTCCACATTATAACACCCCCCCGAGATGAGGACTGCATTATCTGCACTGTAGTAGCGCAGCACTTCATAGGAAGGCAGGGAAACACAGAAATTATCAAGATAATACTCTGTATCTGTTGCCTCCGGTAATGTGAATGCATTAATTATAATAAATGAAAATACAAATAGAGCAAATACAATCTTATTCAAAATCCAACTCCTCCGGTTTACCGTGCACTGATTCAAGTTTCAGTGTCATAATTCTCATTACCCCGGGTTCCTCAACATTGATGCCCATGTCCTCAAGTATCTTTGTGAGATACTCCACTGCTTCAAGGTCCTCTGAAATAGCAAATATCATTTTGGAGTATGGCCTGGAACCGTCAAGCTGATATTTGAGTCCGGCGAATATGGGCACATCAAAGGCAAGGACATTCCCCATTGACTGGCTGTCCACAACAGTGGCGTCCGTTATACCCACTTCCAGGAATGTCTGGAGTATGTCATCCAGATGTTCCTCCTTATTTAAGATGATGACCAAAAGATACATCTATCCTCCTGATTATATATTCTTTTTGTATAAAAATTTCAAAGCTATCGGCGTCAGTATTGATGTGAAGAGAATCATGATTACAACAGAATTGAATATGCTCTGGCTTATCAGTGAATTATCAAACCCTATTGCAGCAATAACCAGTGCAACCTCACCGCGCGGTATCATGCCGAAACCGACCTTCATTGCCTCTCTCATTGTCAAACCGGAGGCAAAGACACCAAAGCCCGAACCAAGTATCTTGCCTGCAACAGCAATAAAGACATATAAGAGTGTAAATCCGATATCTATATGATGCATGTCAATGGATGTCTTCATGCCTACAACAAAGAAAAATATTGAAATGAACAATGTGTCCGTTATTGTTGAGACCTTTGATATGATCTTCCTTCTGTATGGTGTCTTGGCAATTGCAATACCTGCAATATATGCGCCTGTTATTGCAGCAATTCCCAGTGAATGCGAGAATACACCCATAAGGAGCATTATGATAACTGCAATGCCGGCAAGGGATTCCGATGACTTGAATCTTCTTGCAAGATACATGAGGGGCTCTGAGAGGAAAATATAGAAGATCATTGAGAATATGAAGAATCCCCCCAGTTTCACTATTGTCATAACGAGATTGCCCGTATGCATTAGGAATACCAGTGATACTGTCATTAGTATAATGGCAATCACATCATCAATGACAGCTGAGCCCAGCACTGTGACACCGCTTCTTGTATTGAGGCTTTTGAGTTCCATCAGTGTCATGACAGTTATACTTACTGATGTTGCTGTGAGCGTGAGCCCTATTATATATGTTGTAGTAAAATCATAATTGAGAAACATGAATATGAATGCAAGACCGAACGGCACACCGACACCCAGTACTGCTGCTATCATGGAATGCTTGCCCTGCTGTTTCATCTGTTTAATATTGGTCTCCAGTCCTGCTATGAAGAGGAGGAACAATATCCCGATATTGGCAAGGAAATCCAGTGTCTGGTTTACTTCAAATAAATGGAAAACAGGCCCGCAGAGCACACCGGCAATTATCACTCCAATAACAGAGGGCAGTTTTATTCTCTTGAATAATTCGGAGATAATCTTGGTTATGAGCAGTATGAGCCCGTATATCAATATATCATTCATTCTTTATCCTGTAGTAGAATTCATCATTGAAATTACGCACACTGAGCTTCTTTTCCTTTTCCAGTTTCTGCAGTATCTGTCTGAGTTCCTCAACAGGTATGCCCAGTGATGATGATATTGTTGCAAATGTGCAGGGCCGTCTTGACAGGAGGGCAATCACATCATCAATCTCTCCCGGTTCAATATCCCTGCTTTCATTGTGAAAGACAGTTTCAATATTGGCAATATCACCGAGAAGATGCTTTATCCTCGTCTTGTCCTCCTCATTTATCGGTTCGGCAATTTCTTCTGCAGGCGGCCTTATCACAGTATTTATCTGTAGTTTTGTAATCCTCAATTTGGAGAGGAGGCGTCTCAGCTTCAGTATATCCTTGTCTGAATCATTATAATTCTTCACCAGCATTATCTCAAGGAATATACTGCCCTTGAATTCCTGTGAGAATTGCCTCAGTCCATCCATCATCTCATTAAAATCAATAGACCTGTCCGGTCTGTTTATCCTGGTAAACATCTCCTTGTCAAAACTGTCCAGTGAGGGCAGCACTATGTCAAAAGACATTGCATCACTGCGCACATCCTCCATATAGAAGAGCGAAGCATTGGTCACAAGAGCCAGGGGTATGCCTGTCTTTTCCCTCAATGCATCTGCAATAATACCCATATCAGCATTGAGTGTCGGTTCACCGGACCCCGTAAATGCTATATAGTCAATCCTCTTGTCATTGGCACTGATAAATTCAACAACCTCATTGACAATACCGGCCGGTTCATCATAATGCCTTCTCTTTGAAGCAGTTTTCTCAGTAGGACCCAGTTCACAGTAAATACAGTTGAATGTACATGTCTTGAACGGAATAATGTCCAGACCGAGTATACTGCCTAATCGTCTTGACGGGATTGGACCGAATAAATGTTTCATAGTGATTTATTTTATCAAATAATAATATAATGTAAAGTTAAATATCTGTTTTTGATTCAATTACATTCCATAGCACACTGTCTCCTTTAAATTGATATTCCAGTATCATATATCCCTGCACATGCCCGTCATCAAATGGTGCATATACCCAGTATCTATTCAGTATATTGACTGCGTCCCTGTCATGAAATCCCATAGTGCCTCCCAGCTGTCCGCTGGTTTCAATCAGTTCATCTCTATTCATAAGGTCATCCTTCAATTGTCTCAGGGGATCTTCAATACCCTTTCTTTTGAAATATTCAATCTCAGTATCTGTTATCAGGTCACTCTGCTTCTCAGAGTATTTTTCACTGAGTGCAGTGTATTTCCTGCTGAGTTCGCGGTATCTCCTGCTTACTGTAATGCCTGAAATAATAAAAATAATGAGAATTACTGTAAGTATCATTATTATAAATACATAGAATCTCTTCTGATTCACAATACCTCCGTTTTTGTCATTATAATTGACCGGCAGTTCCCTGTCAATTGCAGCATTATTCATCAAAAATAAAGTACTTGAAAGACATATATTTCCTCATAAAAGATATGAGGCGAGGACAGTTCTCAGAAAGCACCTTTGCCAACCCGTGCATAACCGATAATTCGGTGCTGATGAGAATGTGCGAGCATCACCGTCAATACATCAATCGCTTTGCTCAATGCTTTTTTATTAAGAAAACAAACAATACATAATAGTTATATTCAGTGACTTTTTCTTATGAGGAAAGACGTTCCTGCATTATTCATAGTACAAACTCCCATGGCCGGGAGGGGCACTGACTACTCCCCTGCATACTTCTCGCTCTGCGGTCTTATCAGGGCGGTTCGCGAACCGCCCCTACAATTATATCGTAATGCGTCTTGCGTGATGCGCCTTCCCTTAGGATGGGTTATTAACACCGTCCCTTTTCTTAAATAACCAAAACCCGGTCATTACGAGTTCAGCAATCCT
>JAXHVG010000295.1:0-7129 GCA_034189245.1 Caldifarciminota bacterium | reverse complement strand
AGTAATTATTGTGGGCGGGGATTTATGGACAAGCAGTGTATTGTATGTTTTACAGAAATCCCTGCCCACAATAATTACTGATTCCCGGACAACATTCATATTCCCCTTTATGTCTGAGAAACTCGCAACAGCAGGTTCAGGGGATGCATTGAGCGGAATAATAGCAGGATTTCTGGCAGGTGGTGTCAATCCATTCTATGCTGCACTGCTTGGTGTCTATATTCATTTCAGAGCAGGGGCGGAACTGGACAATCCCTCGCCTTCAGCAGGGGAGATTATAGACAATATATCATCGGTAATGGAGGATTTCAGTTGAAGAGATTCATTCTATTTTTAATAGTGCTTGCCGGTATTAATATATATGCTGTCAAATACTTCCCCGGTGACTGGCAGATATACTCATACATGATGAGTGTGCAGGATATTGACGGTAATCTAAATGAAGTATATGCTGCAAGCAATGCGGGCATTATTGTTATAGACAAATTCACAGGTCAGGCAAGACCATTGCTCGCATTCAGGAATAATATAATGAATGATTTCCCCTTCAGCAATCTCATGGTGGATGACTACAGAATGTACCATATCTATTTTTCAGGCAGAAAGAATTTCTATCATTATGATAAATTTGCGGATTCTTTATATATGTCTGACATACCCGGATACAGGGGAAGCAGTATTGAGCGTATAGGTGTTGACCCTCAGTATGTGTATATTGAGATACGGGATAAGGTGCTGCAGTGCAGAAAGGATTCTATTGCATTCAATAATTGGAATGAAACAGATAATGTGAATATAAAATGGAAATATGACAGTAAGGATATTGAGAGCAGGATTGAACTGATGCCGCGCTACAGATATTTTCTTGACAGGAAATATGAATTTACATGTTACTATGAGAATATGGGGTATTACTGGGTAGGAACAGACGGGGCAGGCATTTTCAAGATTGATATTAATACAAAAGAGGAAGAACATTATCTAAAGAGCACAGGCAGTCTGGACAACCGTGCTATTGCTGTTGATTCTATCGGCAGTATCTGGATTGCAGGAATGAGAACACAGTTCATCACAAGATACTTTCCTGAGGGGGATTCATTCCGGTATTTTCCGGCCCGTGATATACCACAGATAACAGATAATAATATTATCTCCATCTCATGCTCCCAAGACAATATACTGTTCGGGACAAATACAGGCGAGGCATTCTTCTATTCACTGAGTGACAAGAGATTCTATGAGATATTCAATGAACAGGGTAATACTGTTTTCAGAAGCGCACCCATATCAGGCAGCAGGTTTTTCATATCAGACAATATGGGTGTAGGGATTATTGATACTGAGATAAAGCGGTTCTCCCGCAGCAGTATTGAAAAGATGCCTTCTGTAATTGACCTGAATGTTTATAATGATTCACTATTCATTGTATCAGGCAATTCTGTCTATTCCATGCATAAAGACGGGAGTGAATTCACCGGGAAGGAATTTGATTTTCCTGTATTTACTGTTTATCAGTATATAAAGAATGACTCCATTGAGATAATAGCAGATAATGCCTATCTGCATGTCAAAACCGGGGGTGACAGTTCATTTGCTTCCTATCCTGTAGAGGGTTTTTTCGGTGAATTCTGGGATATGACCTATGACAGTGACAATATTTGGATTGCAGGCAGGGACGGTGTTGCCCGTTTCTTCAGAAAGGATAAGAGATGGAAGGTTTACAGTGAGCTCAATACTCCCATGCCCAGAACATTCACATATTCTCTTATAAGCCTGGGCGGATATATCTATGCAGGCACAGGTAATGCCTTTTTCAAATTCTACTATTCCAATCCGATGTTGATTAATGAATGAAGAAGATTTTCATATTCCTTACCATACTTGAGCTTTGTACTGTCCTGACAGGTGAAAAGGTCAAGGGCTTATACATAAACAGATTCAAGGCATCATCATCACTTTTCTATCAAATTGCAGACAGTATGATCAAATACAATTTTAATGCAGCTGTCATTGATGTGAAATACGACAGGGGGGAGAATGCATTTGACCTGTCCGGCAAATTTCCAGGAGTCAATTCATACCGTCCCATAACAGGTCTTGATGAAAAATTATCATATCTCAAGGAACACGGCATCAAACCCATTGCCCGCATTGTCTGCTTCAAGGATAATATGCTGGCTCAGACAGATTCATTCAGATATGCTGCCCGTTACCCCGATTCCTCACTGTTCAGTGACATATCCGGATCATTCTGGGTTTCACCATACAGCAGGTATGTGAGGGACTATATTATTGAAACATCCGTAATGTGCAAAGAAGCAGGATTTGAGGAAGTACAGTTTGACTATGTCAGGTTCCCGTCCGATTTCCCGGAGAATGCTCTCTACAAGTGGCTCAAGTATCTGGATAAATACACGGATCAGATGTCTGCTATTGAGGATTTCCTCAGGGAGGCCTATTACAGATTGAAACCCATGGGCATTGATGTTTCTGCAGATGTTTTCGGATATACTGTATGGCTTGATTCTATTGAGATAATTGGTCAGAATCTTGAACGTATTGCCAAGTATACTGATATTATATATCCAATGGTCTATCCGTCACATTTTTCCGATAATTTCCTGGTGAGGGATTCATGGGAGGAAAGAACATTTGACCTTATCTATTATTCCGGTGTGAATGGTGCATTGCGCACAGGCAGATACAATGCCCAGACAGTACTGTTCATACAGGATTTTGACTGGAAAAAGTCAGTAATAGGAGAGGATTATATCAATAATCAGATTGAAGCTGCACTTGAAAGCCCCGCACTGGGATTTATTCTGTGGAGCCCGTCATCCGATTACAATTTCTTCAAACAGGATGATAAGTATCCGCTCTCAGAGTATAATTCTGTAGAGATACTGCGTTCAGACACATTAAAACCGTAATTTGAGGAGGATACATGAGTAATATAATTACAGATATAAAGGATTTTGCCAGGACAAAGATAATTTACTACATACTATTCTCAACACTCATAGTCAATTTCATGCTCTATCACAGGAATTTCTTCAGACCCTGTAATTTCTGGCTATTCTTTTCATTTACATCAATGCTCATTGTCCCGCTCTATCTGCACACTGCACTGGAGGATACAAACAGAAAGATACAGTATGCTGCTATGACACTATTCTCTGTTTTTCTTGCAGTAATTATCCTTTCAATGTTCATCCCCGGTTTCAGGGAGTTTCTGATAAAACCCCTTGTGTCATGGCTCATGCTTGCTGCAGCCCTTATACCGTCTATTGTCATTGCATTGATAACAAAGGGAAAGCATCTCTCTCATACAGGACTCAATTTCAAGAATATGAAACTTTCAGTAATTCTCACAGGTGCTGCTTTAATCATAATGATTCCCATTGTTGTCATTGCGTCACGCACAGGGGATTTCAGCAAGGTTTACCCTCTGTTCAATATCATGAAGAGGGGGGGATGGACTTTCGTGCTCTATGAAATCTATTTTCTGCTCTTCTTTATTGCATGGGAGTATCTATTCCGGGGATTTATGCTCTTCTCATTTGTACGCCACATCAGAAGTCCCCTCATTGCAATTCTCCTGCAGGCAGTGATATTTACATTCGCACATCTGGGAAAACCGGAAATTGAAACAGTATCTTCTCTCTTCGGGGGTCTTCTTCTGGGTATTATAATATACAGATTGAAAAATATATGGCCTGCTGTTATCGTGCACTTCGCAATTGCTCTTACTATGGATATTATGTCTGTATTCTTCTGACCAGTGCGGGGTATTTCTCCATAATCCTGCTGTTTGTAATAACACCTCTTCTATGCAGTTCAGTCAGAGACAGTATCATATCCTTTTCAATTTTCTTCACACCATTGAGCAGTATATCGCATATATCAATTATCTGTTTATCATTGTCAATAAATATCAGCACTGTCTTCTCAAAATCACTGAGTCCGGTCAGGGAACAGTGATTGAATATCACCTTGCTGCCCATTATTCTCTCAATAACACTGTACCGGTCCAGTTCCATCAGGGACGCACTAGCACCCCTGTCATTTATTAATGTTTTCCACTCACTGCTAATTCTGGATTTTGAAACATTTGAGAAGAGGTCCTCATTTTTCAGGGACTCCTGCAATTGAATGAATGTGTTTTTTTCAATGTCAAACTTCAGCCTGTTGCTGTACTTAAAGAGTCTGAATATCCTTGTGGGGTCTTCAGTAAAGAGCCCTTTCCTGTTTGCCCTGACAAGACCACTCCGGAGATCATCTAAACCACCGAGATTATCAATAATCTCTTCTGTTTCAGGCATCATTGCCATTGAATTGATTGTAAAATCCCTTCTTTCAATATCATCCTCAATACCGGCAGGTTCAATGTCTGGCAATACCCCCGGACTGTCATAGTCCTCCCTTCTTGCTGTTATAATATCCACACGGAGACCGTCTATGCTGTAGGCAGCTGTTTTGAATCGTGAAATCATCTGCGGTTTTGTTTCAAAATACTCATTGAATACCTTCAGGAATTCCTCAAAATGATATTCAACAGCAATATCAATATCAGTGAGGTTCTCAATACCCAGGAGTCTGTCCCTGACAAAACCGCCTATGAGATAAAAGTGATACTCTGTATTCTTTGAAATATCTTTTAATGAATTGTGAAAAGTATGATAATTCATTTAAAATGAGGGGCTTTATTAAAAGCCCCTGTATTTTACATCCTGCTCTTTGCCTTCTTGAGGTATCTCTCTGCTTTACGGTTACCCGGTTCCAGTTCAAGCACCTCTTCAAATTTCTCCACAGCCTCTGCATACTCGCCATTGAGGAAATACTGATAGCCCTCATCATATAATTCATCGGGATTCTTCTTTTGCTGGGGTTTGGGCTGAGGTTTGGGAGCCGGTTTATTTGCAGCATCTATTTTTGCCTGCATCTCTGAATATTTACGCTTGGCTTCTGCATTGTCCTTGTCAAGTACGAGTATTGCATTCCATTCATTCCTTGCACTCTTGTACCAGTCCTTGTTTTCATAGGCAATGGCATTTGCCCTGTGTTTTGCTATTGCATCATTGCGCTCCTTGACAGCTTTTTTGTAATATGCCAGTATCGTCGGGTCGTCAGGCAGAATTTCCTTTGCCTCTGTAAGTTTATCAAGCGCACTCTTGATATTGCCTTCATTGAGATCATCCCTTGCATCCTTGACAAGGGCAATTGCCTCTTCACGTGCTTTTGCTTTCTTGTCATCCTTTTTCTGCAGGCGTATATTGAGTTCTGTTGTTGCATTCCCTGATATGGAGAATATCCTCTTCTGCCACTTATAATTATCAGCATCAACCTTTATCTTGTACTTGCCAGGTTTGAGCTTCATCTTGACTCTGCCTGATGACAGCTTATAGGGTCCTGCATCAATATTCTCAAAATCAATCAATCCGGATATATTCTTTCCGGATGAATTATCCAGTATATTGACAACAAGATAACCATACTGGGGTTTTTCGCTCTGAAGATTGAATATATAGTTTACACTTGCATCAATGCGCGGTCTCTGATCAGGATTATCCGAAGTGAACAGTTCCGCATGTGTAAGGGCTGCATCAACAGACAGCACGTCATTGTGAAATCTCAGACCTGTATTGACATCCCTGCCGTCAACATCAGCCAGGAATGAAAGATTGTCAATGATCGGCACCTCAACACCGCCGAAGAATCCAAACATCAGATCTGTTGTTATGCCGTCTGTCAACTGTGTCTCATTGAAGAATGCTGCTGTTGAGAGGAATCTGCCTCTTGAATAACCGACAAATTCACCCCTGCCTATACCCACACTGAATTTACCTGCACTGCCGAAATCCTTGGATGCAATGAGATAGACACTGAACATGTCAGCTGCCCTCTCCTCCCAGGAATAATCATAATATCCGGTGGTCCTCGGATCACTGCCTCCACCGCCTTCATCAATATACTTCCTGTATGTTATATTCCTCACTCCTGCTGAAAGTGCAGGCAATGCCTCACTCTCCTTCATAATATTATACTGGAAATGCAGTGCAAAATCCTTGTATGTGTACATATTGACTGTAATGTCCATCATATCCAGTATACCGTATGATACAGCCATATTGTATGAAAACGGAACCCTGTCATCACTCAGCTTTATTGCAGTTGAACCGTACAGTGAAATATCCAGCTGCCCGTTACTGAGTGTGTATGCTGTGGGATTGCCCAATAGTTCTGTCTTCTTCATTGTCAGAGCATTTATCTGCAATATAAATATTAGAGTCAATATTAATACAATAAATTTTTTCATCAGCCCTCCAAGCTTATTTTATATAATTATAGATATATGAAAATTCATGTCAACAGTTTTTTCATTATTTATCTGTTATTTATTTTCTGTTATAAACAACAAAACTCAAGGATTAAATATCCGTCCATTGAAAAATGATGTCAAAACTGCAGAATACCCCCTTGACTTTTGTCAATTGTTTTGTATAATAATACAAAGAAAGGAGGTTTCTATGAAAATCAAATTCCTTTTAACCATTTCACTCATTCCATTTATGCTCACTGCTGCGTTTATCAGTCCCCAGGCCAGTCCGGAAGATACAATATCAATCAAGCATTTTTCTGACATTAAGCCAAAGATGATATTTGATTGCAGCAGATATTTCATTCTCTGCAATCCCGCCGGTTTCAATACAGAGGGATTGAGGTATTACTCCTTTGCTTCCGGTTTTGATATTGTTGAAACAGACTATTCCTCGCAGGAGAGTATTGCCTTACTGGCTTGGGAACTGCAGTCAGACAGGGGCAGACCTGCTGCCATAATTCTTGTCGGTGATGAGCATATCCTGAAGCCCTACTCAGACCTTGTAAATCCCTACAGCGGGAATCATTATTCCACTGATGATTATTTTGCAGTTCACGGAGATTCCGTAAATCCTATCTGCCCTGTCTTCCGTCTCCCTGTTAAGACACAGCTGCAATTGGACAGTTTACTGTCAAGGACTGTCCAGTTCATGCAGAGAGCGTCACTGTCGGAGATATCTTTAATGACACCATTTGAGGACATCAACAGTGATTCTATTGAGGATTATTACTACTGTATGACAAATGAGAA
>JAXHVG010000294.1:0-6363 GCA_034189245.1 Caldifarciminota bacterium | reverse complement strand
TCAATAATTGCTATAGGCAATCCGCCGAGCTTATTGGCAAAACTCCTCGCTTTATTGACTCTCCCTGCATCAGGAGAAACAATTACAGAATTGTCTATATCAAAATGTTTTTTGATATAACCAATAAATATGGGAGATGAGTATAAATGATCTACAGGATAATTAAAGAAACCCTGTATCTGTTCAGCATGCAGCTCCAGTGTCATTAACCGTGTTGTACCTGCTGCCATGAGGAGATCAGCTACAAGCTTGCCTGATATAGGCACCCTGGGATTGTCCTTTTTATCCTGTCTGGCATATCCGTAATAAGGTATTACTGCTGTTATCTTGCCTGCAGATGCCCGTTTGAGTGCATCTATAATGAGGAGCAATTCCAGCAAATTATCTGCAGGAGGATTGGTTGACTGTATGACAAAAACATGGTCCCCCCTTACTGATTCATTGATCTGAATCCGTATCTCACCATCGGAAAATTTGGATACAATTGAATCAAGCAGCGGTATCCCCAATTTCCGGGAGATTTCCTTTGCCAATATAATATTTGAATTACCTGACACTAACTTCATTTTCACAGGCATCATTTCCTCTCTTCATACTGGGGCGGTAGGATTCGAACCTACGAATGCGGAGACCAAAACCCCGTGGCTTGCCACTTGCCTACACCCCAGAAGATTTATCTGTTATTCAATATCTTCTTCAGAAGTTTCTTCTGTCTCTTCTTTTTCCTCTTCTGTATCAAATTCCGATTCTGCGTCATAGTCCGATTCTGAGTCGTAGTCGGATTCACCGCCGAATTCATCATCAGCGTCATTGCTGCTGACGGAAAACTCATCGTGGGAATTTTCAAGCTCTTCTTCATATCTTTCAAGGATGATCTTTTCCAGTCTCTGCCTCATTTCATTATTTATCGGATGGGCAATATCTCTGTAGCTCCCGTCCTTGGCTCTTCTTGAAGGCATTGAAATGAACAGCCCTTTACGGCCTTCAATGACCTTTAATCCCCTGACTACGAAGTCATCATCAAAAGTTATGTTGGCAAATGCCTTGAGTTTTGGCTCATCTCTCAGTGTAATCCTTACTTCAGTAATCTCCATCGTTCCTCCTACATTGTGGTTAGAAATGTATGTTTTATTTGTTCATCTGTCAGCAGCTCTGTTTCAAATATGACATTGCCGCTGAAATGTCTTTTGAGTGCATTGATATCCGGTTTTTCCGCAAATATACCGAATACAGCTGAACCTGTTCCGGTCATCATTGTCTTTACCGGGTTAAATTCCGCCATTTTATCTTTTATCCGGCCTATACGGGGATAATATTCAAAAACAAGGGGCTCAAATACATTGCGGAATCCTTTCAAAGAACGCATAGAAATTCCCTTATTTTCTATTGAGTTTTTTATATTAAATGAATTTGATTTACTTGTCAAGTACTTTTTAATATTTGAATAGGCCCAGTCAGTGGAAACATGTATATTGGGAAATACAATGATAACCGTAAGATCGGGAGGGAGCTTATTGTCTATAAATGTCAGTTTTTCCCCGAGTTCCTCACCTACTGCAGTCCCGCCGAACATGAGAAAGACAACATCCATGCCTACTGCCTCAGCAAGTTGCATAAGCTGCGCATCACTATAGGGATAATCATAATAGGAATTGAGAAATCTGAGCAGTGAAGCTCCGTCAGCACTGCCTCCGCCCATTCCCGAACCTGCCGGTATTGTCTTCTGCACATCAATACTGAATTCCTGCCATTTACCTGTGAATTTCTCCTTGAACAATGAATATGCCTTTGTTACAGTGTTACTTTCATTAAGCGGAATATTGCTGTCTGAAACAGAAATGGTGAATTGAGCCGACTCTTCCAGTGTGATAACATCCTTCAATGTTATTGACTGAAAAACTGTTTCAATATTGTGATAATCGTCATCCCTTTTCCCCAGAACATCAAGATGAAGATTGATCTTAGAATATGCATTAATTCTGTATTTCATTATTGAACCTGTTTCTCGCTCTTGATATATCATCTATTAATTGCGGTCTTTTTTCAACAGCATTGCCTGTGACAATGATATCAGCCCCTGCCCTGTATATTGACTCGGCTGTAAAGGAGTCACTTATTCCGCCTCCTACAATAATGATCTGTCTTATCAATTTTCTTGCCTCTTCAATAATAGAAGTATCTACTGGAAGATCCGTTCCGCTTCCGCCCTCCAGATACACTGCATCATAGTGAAGGATTGATGATGCATAGAAGTATTTCCTTATCTCATCAATATTTGAGGGCTCAATGGGTCTGACGCCTGTTTCCCTGACAAGACTGAGATCCTCAGAGCGGGCTATCAGTATATATGCAGTTGAGATTACATGCATATTGGAATAATATATATCACGGGCAGCCTCAAGATGTTCCTCAATGAGATAGCGGGGATCCCTGCTATTGAGAAATGTGAGCAGAAGCATTGCATCTGCATCAGCTATCTGGAATATTGAACCGGGGAAGAGTATCACGGGAATACCGGTGCTTTGTCTTATCTTGCGGGCAAACTCACTGAATAATTCTATCTTTCTGCTGCTCCCTCCAAGCATTATGCCGTCAATATTATTTACCTCAGCATGACTCAGTATGGACTGATAATCAATATCCCCCTTCTCGGGGTCAAGGAGGACAAAATAGCCCTTCTGTCCTTTATTTCTTATACTATTGAGGAGATGTTTAATATCTGTCATAAAAGAAGCCTTATTGCTGATTTACAGATAATCCTGTTTCCTGACATTACTGACAGTATTTTTACTGCAGAATGCAGTTTACCCATGATACTTCCGAGCGGGAGTATTTCACTGTAAAAATCATCTGCTCGGATACATCTCTTATCCAGTATCTCCAATATACCCTTAAACAGCCCGTCCAGTTCACTGTCATCCATCTCATTCATCAGATTTCTCAATTTGAGCTGTAAATTGATTGAATAGCCATTGTCCCTTTCCAATTGTTTCTTGTATTGTTTCATTGTTTTCTCAGACATATCATTACCTGTTATTGCTCTATGCATTGTCTCTGCTGCAAAATAAGCGCTTCTTAATGCATTGTCAATACCGCCGCCTGTAATGGGATCAGCATAGCGCATGGCATCTCCGCATACAAGGACCTTATTACTGTAGGGTTTCATAAGCGGCCGCACAGGCACACCCCCTGTCTTCTCTTCAAGTATCTCCGAATGAGGATAATATTCCTGCCTGTATGCTTCCAGTAAATCACACGGCTTTTTCTTATTTATATTCCTCAATATTCCGAGACCGAAATTGGCAGTATTGTCACCTCTGGGGAATACCCAGAGATAACCGGACCGTGCATACCGGGGTGTGAAATCAAAAATAATATCATTATCATCTATACTACTGTCTTTTATTGTATACTGACAGCATGAATAAACATCACCGAGGCGTGACGATGTATTGATATTGAAGAATGATGCAACCCGTGATTCCACTCCGTCAGCAGCAATAAGACCCCGGGCTTCATATTTCTGCCTGCCGGTTTCCACAATAATACCCTCTGACGAGTAATGACCTCCGGTAATATTTTCCGAAAGGATAATCTCTGCACCTGCATCCTCTGCAATATCGGCAATATACCTGTCAAAATATGCTCTATTGAGTATTACTCCCATATCGGGTATATCAGAAACAGATGACATTGCCGAGTATTTTACAATGAGACGGGAAAAATGATTCCTCACAGCATCTGTATCAAAGCCGGGGAGATAATTATCAAGAGTTCTGTTTGAAACACCTTCCGCACATATAATGGGATAACCTATACTCTTGTCCCTCTCAATCACAGTGACATCCAGTCCCCTACGGGCAAGACAGTATGCACTGTACAGTCCCGCCGGACCGCCCCCTGCTATAATTACATCAGATTTACTGATTTTCACTTAGGGCTCCTGACGGGCAGAATTCTATACACTGCCTGCATTCTGTGCATATCGGGAGGATTTCAAGTGAATCTTCTTTAATCAGTATTGCCTTTACAGGGCATACTGCAGAACATCCGCCGCATAATTTACACTTAATGGTCTCTGCTTCAATCATCTGTCAGTTCTCTCCTGATTATACTCTCCGCCCTTGAATCAAATTCATCCATACTGCGAGGTACATTACCGCTTCCCTGGGCCATTTGTTCTCTTCCTCCCCCGCTTCCCTGTACAGGTGACAGTATCTCCCGTATTACGAGGGAGGCATTGAGACCTGTATGCCGGGAAAAACACAGTGCAAGCAATTTGTTATTCTTAATAATACCGAGATATCCTGCTGCTTTATCATTCTCCGATTTGATCTTGTCCATAATATCCCTCAGCTGATCCATTGTGAGTGAATCATTGTCAAATGTCTTTGATATTACAGCAGCTGAATTTTCAATTATTATCTGATTCATTATACTGCTTTCTATTCTGTCTGTCTGCGTGCTTCTGAGTTTTGCTATCTCTTTTTCAAGATTTTCCCTCTGTTTTTCCATTTTCCCCAATGCTGAGGGAATCTGCTCCGCATTATTGACATCCAGCATATCCATTATCTGTGAATTAATATCCATATTCTTTACTGCAAATTCATAGAATCCCCGGGAGGTCAAAGCTTCTATGCGTCTTATACCGGCTGCTGCCGATGATTCGCTTGTAATTTTAAACATACCGAGCATCCCTGTGTTTGAAACATGTGTGCCCCCGCATAATTCCCTGGAAAACTCCTCTATGGAAACCACTCTTACAGTATTATCATACTTCTCAGTGAATATAGCAGTTGCACCCGAATCAATTGCCTCCTCATAATCCATTTCCTCAATATTGAGCGGAATAGATGAGAATATCTTGTCATTGACTATTCTCTCAACCCTCTCAATCTCGGATTCTTTCACATTCTTGAAATGCGTAAAGTCAAACCGCAGCTTATCGGGACCGACATAGGATCCTTCCTGTTTGACATGACAGCCCAGCACATCCTTCAATGCAGCATGGAGGAGATGAGTGGCTGTATGATTTCTCTCAATGAACTGTCTTCTTCTGCTGTCCACCTCAATATTATAAAGCGTATTGCCTGTTGGTTCTCCCTTATGCACCGTACCTTTCATTACATTGCCCAGTTCTGAAGGGTATGTTTCGTCAACACTCATCTCAAATCCGGTGCCGTAAATTCTTCCCGTATCTCCCACCTGACCGCCTGAGCGGGCATAAAACGGCGTTTTCCTGAATATTGTCTCACACTTATCACCAATATATCTATACATCAGAATATCGGACTCATCCCTCATACGGCTGTATCCGGTAAATGATGAAACATCCTCGTCAAATATGATCCAGTCGCTTCCCTCATGACCGGTAAATTTACTGTCAGATCTTGATCTCTCTCTGGCCTCTTCCAGAAGCTTATCAAATCCCTTCCTGTCAATACTGAGTCCATCTTCCATTGCCATCTGTTCAAGAAGGTCAACAGGAAAGCCGAATGTATCATAGAGTTTGAACATTGTCTTGCCATCCATAAATCCGCTGCTGTTTTTCTCCTTGAAGCCCTCATAGAGCCCTATACCCTGTCCTATTGTGGAGAGGAATCTCTCCTCTTCGGATTTGAGTATCCGTGATATCTTCATGGAATTCTCACTGAGATCAGGATACTGACTGCTCATTATATCAATGACCTTTGATGAAAGCCTATAGAGATACGGCTCTTTGTAATCCATTATATATGCAAGACGCACAGCGCGTCTCAGTATTCTTCTTATAACATATCCCCTGCCTTCATTGGAGGGTATTATTGAATCAGCGATTGCAAATGTCAGAGCCCTTATGTGGTCGGCAATTGAATTAACAGCAGATCTGCTGCTATTGTAATCAATACCTGTAATCTCACTGAATTCATTGATAATGGGCATAAAGAGATCTGTGTCATATATACTCTTCTTGTTCTGCATAACAGCTGCAAGACGTTCCAGTCCCATTCCCGTATCAACACCCTTGTTCTTCAAAGGATGCCTCTTGCCCTGGGAATCCTGATTAAAAGCGGGAAATACAAGATTCCAGATTTCCACATATCTCCTGCACTCATTCTCAATGGAACAATTATCCCTGTCTTCAAGACCGGGGCCGAAATCATAAAATATCTCACTGGAAGGCCCGCATGCCCCTGTGCTGCCTGCAGGTCCCCAGAAATTCGTCTTGTCGCCCATCTTGATTATTCTGCTGTCTTCAAGACATATCTTATCCTTCCAAATACTGTAAGCATTATCGTCATCTTCATGAACAGTAACATAGAGCTTGCCTTTTTCCAATTTGAGTATATCGGTGAGGAATTCCCAGGCATACTCTATAGCTCT
>JAXHVG010000293.1:0-3977 GCA_034189245.1 Caldifarciminota bacterium | reverse complement strand
GAATGGGACCCATCTCATTATATTTGCAAGTCCTGTTTCCTTTACAACATTGGAAATAGAATAGCTCATGCCGAGATTGGCTGACACTGTTCTATTGAACTTCTCCTGGAATACTGAGAATATATCAGTCGTTGCCCCCCCGATATCAACACCGAGCACTTCAATATTGTCTCTCTTTGCAATGGTTTCTATAAGCAGCCCCACTGCACCGGGTGTCGGCATAATCGGCATATCAGTCATTTCCATCAGTTTCTTGTATCCGGGTGCCTGTGCCATCACATGCTCCATGAAGAGATCATGTATCTTGTCTCTTGCAGGACCGAGATTCTCTGTCTCCAGTGTCGGCCTCAGATTATCAACAATATAGAGATCTGTCTGTTCCTCCAGTGACTCTTTGACATTCTCCCTTGCATCCTTATTGCCAGCGTATATAACAGGCAGATTATAGGTAGAACCGAATCTCGGTTTGGGATCAGCTGCCTCAATGATCTCTGCGAGCTGCACAACATGTGTCTTTGTCCCGCCGTCAGTCCCTCCGGACAGAAGGACCATATCCGGTCTCAATGTGCGTATTCTTTTTATTCTCTCATGATCCTGGCGTTTGTCATTGGATGCAATAACATCCATAACAATGGCACCTGCACCAAGAGCTGCCCTTGCAGCTGATTCAGCACTCATTCTGTCAACAACACCGGCAACCATCATCTGGAGACCGCCTCCTGCAGATGATGTTGAGATATATATATCAACACCCTTCTCCTCGGACGTGTCCCCTCTCTTGATGATATTCTCGCCATCAAGGATAATTGTCTCTGACAATTCCTCAACCTCTTTGATTGCATTTAGAACACCCTTTGTGACATCCTCATAGGGTGCCTCCACTGTTGTCGGGGCTTCACCCCTGACAATAAGGCGGTATTCCTCATTAATCTTTTCAATGAGTATTGCCTTTGTTGTAGTACTTCCGCAATCAGTAGCAAGGATTCTCAGAATCTTATCTTTATCTTTCATTGATCCTCCTTCAGATGCTTTTCAGTTTTTTCTTTATCTTTATTGTTATTATTCTCTTCCTCTTTTTCCTCTTTCCTCTTCCTGTGCTGCTCATCATCAATGCGTTCTATTGCCTCCAGCACTTTTTCTATAGAGTCACGCTCCTCCAGTATAACTGCAGCTTCTCTGTACTGGGATATATTGAAAATAGAGAGCACAATGGGTTCAAAGAATATCATCATCTGCGAACCGAGATAATTCATCGGTTTGACTGATTCAAGGAACATAATAGCAGGTGCTGCCAGACGGCGTTTGACAATACCGTCTGCAATCTTGTTGATTATTTCCTCTTTCCTCTCTTCAGGTATTTCCTCCGGACTTACCGGATTGTTATGTTCATCAAACATTGCTGTCCCTCTTGTAATAATTAACATTCAGGTTCTTCATTGCCTTGAGTTCATTGAGACGGCTGACAGGTGTTGTCCGAGGAGCTTTCTTCAAATCACCGGGTTTCTCTTTCGCCTCTTTATCTATCTCTTTCATAATTTCAATAAATTTATTCAATGTTTCAATTGACTCTGTTTCAGTAGGTTCTATCATCAATGCCTCAGAGACAATAAGCGGGAAATATACAGTGGGTGCATGTATGCCTTTGTCAAGCATCCTCTTGGCAATATCCAGTGTTCTTACACCATACTCCTTCTTATGCCTGCTCCCGCTCAATACAAATTCATGCATTGTCTGGGTCTTGAAGGGCAGTTCATATATATCCTTCAGTGCTGACTTGATATAATTGGCATTAATTACAGCCATCTCAGTTGCGTATTTCAAACCCTCTGCCCCCATTGTCTTTATATATGCCCATGCTTTTATCATCACATTGATATTGCCCATATACATGTGCATTGCACCCATGGAACTCAATGGTCTTTCAAATACAAATTTACCGTCTTTCTCACTGACAACAAATGGCGGTAAATAATCCTTTAGTTTATTGTTTACAGCAACACCGCCGCTTCCGGGACCGCCTCCGCCATGTGGTGTTGAGAATGTCTTGTGGAGATTGAAATGCAGTATATCACATCCTATTTTGCCCGGTTTCACTATTCCCATAAGTGCATTGAGATTTGCACCATCCATATATACGAGACCGTCAACATTGTGTATGATCTCTGAAATCTCATCAATCCTGCTCTCAAATATACCCAGTGTATTGGGATTTGTTATCATGATTCCCGCAGTAGCCTCGTCTGTCTTTGATCTGAGGTCTTCAATATCAATCTCGCCATCTGCACCGGATTTGATCTCAACAGTATTGAATCCCGAGAGTGTGCATGATGCGGGATTGGTTCCGTGGGCTGAATCGGGAATCAGTATATTCTTCTTGTCATTATTCCCCTTATGACTGTGATACTCCCTGATTATCATCATGCCGGCAAATTCAGAGTGGGCTCCTGCAACAGGGGTGAGGGATATGCTGTCAAATCCTGCAACTCCTTTCAGCATTTCCTGCAATTCATATACAATACTCATAATACCCTGACAGTCCTCAATATCCTGATAGGGATGCATACCGACAAACCCGGGTTTTCCCGCAATATCCTCATTGACAACAGGATTATATTTCATTGTGCATGAGCCAAGCGGGTATATGCCTTTCAATATATGGTGATTCTTGACAGAGAGATTAATAAAATGCCTCATCACATCTATCTCTGCAACTTCGGGCAATGCAGGTGAACTTGTCCTTAAATACTTCTGAGGGATGTTCATACTATCAACAGGAAAATCATTTTCGGGCAGTGATACAGTATTCTTCTGCCCCTTTCCCATATCAAATATCAGTTTATCATACATAATCTCTCCTGCCTGATTTTTGAAATTTAATCTTATAATATTTATATATTAATGTCAACAGGAAAAATGCATCCGCCGTGATGCTTGAAGAAGGTAAAAGGTAAAAGTAATCGGTAACAAGTTCCCTCTTCTGGACTTCAGCCATAAGCTGCTCCGGTCTTCTTTCCATCGTTTTCCTTTTTCCGATCATTCATGGTTTCTATTCACATTCTCGTATCACACGAGTCACACAGTCTTTGGCCGGCTATTCACATTTCTTGTAACTTGGAACTTGTATCTTGAAACTGTATTTGACCATTGACCATCAACCATCAACTCTTAACCCGGCGTCAGCCGCTCTCCATTGTACGTTTTCCGTTTTACGTTCTTTCATGGCCTCTCATCACATTGACTAGCAACCAGCAACAAGCTACCAGAAACTAATCTTAACCCGGCGTCAGCCGCTCCTTCTTTTACCTTTTACCTTTAATCTTTTACCTTCTTTCATGTCCTTGCGAGGAGCGAAGCGACGCGGCAATCTCCTTATCCACCCCCGCGCTCTTTTCCGGGCGGTTCACGAACCGCCCCTACATAGGGTTCAAAATGTTGGTTCTTCTCCATTTTCCGTCGTTGTACGTTGTACGTTCTTCCATGGCCGGCTATACACATGACCGTTGACCATCAACCATCAACTTTTAACCCGGCGTCAGCCGGTCTCCATTGTACGTTTTCCGTTTTACGTTCTTTCATGGCCTCTCATCACATTGACTAGCAACCAGCAACAAGCTACCAGAAACTAATCTTGACCCGGCGCAAGCTGCTGGACTCGTGTCCCGTGTCTCGCGTCTCGTGTCTCTTACTTCTCCCTGCTGTCTCCCTTTTTTCTTGACAAATATCAAACACCAATTACAATAGGATGAAAAAGGATTAATATGAATTTGAAAAAATACATCATTTACTTTGTCATTGTGTTCTCGGCACTGTTCTCCTTCAAGTCGCATTTCCTTCTTGCCGGTGAAATGAATGTTTTCCTCATTAATGCAATACGCTTCACATTGCTCTCATCAATCATTTTCATTGTATTTGAAAAACAGATACTGTTAAATTTCACCAAATGCTGGAGAACAGGTGTGACAATAGGTGTGCTCATT
>JAXHVG010000292.1:0-7947 GCA_034189245.1 Caldifarciminota bacterium | reverse complement strand
TATTTATTTACTCCTCTGAAATAACACTATCCACAGTTTTAAGAATATCATCAATGTGATATGGTTTGAAAACAACACCGGAGAAACCGTACTGGCTAAAATCAGCCATAACAGCATCATCAGAATAACCGCTTGATACAATGAGTTTTGCATTACTGTCAATATCAAGGATTTCCTCTGCTGCCTGTTTGCCACCCATACCGCCCTGAACAGTAAGGTCCAGAATCACAGTGTCAAATGGCTCATTCTTCTCCAGGTGATTGCTGTACTCCTCAACAGCTTCTTTACCGTCTGCAGCAGTTACTACAGTAAAGCCCGCTTTTGTAAGCAAGCGCTCGGATAAATTCCTTATAATTTCCTCATCATCCATTACAAGTATCTTGCCGGTTCTCTTTCTTTCAAATGGGTAATCCTTGCTTATTTTCTTTTGTGCCGCCAGCTTATCTGAAGCAGGGAGGAGTATTGTGAAACAAGTCCCTTCCCCCGGTTTACTTTCTACATAAATACTGCCATTGTGTTTATGTATGATGGATGCAGACATAGCAAGTCCCAGTCCGCTTCCCTTTCTCTTGGTTGTGAAATAGGGGTCAAATATTTTTTTCAGGACATCAGAACCTATGCCAATACCGGAGTCGCATATTTCAATGCGTATATATTTGCCTGCATCCAGCCTCACATGATTTTTCAATTCAATATTCACTGCTGATATTCTTATATTCCCGCCTTCAGGCATTGCCTGGTCTGCATTCATAACAATATTCTGTATGACCTGTTTGATATGCCCCGGGTCAGCTTCAATATTCAATATATCACTGGCAATATTCATATCCAGACCGACATTTGAGCCGCTGAGAACAAATCCGGCAGTATCTTCCAGTATATCCCTGACACTGATAATCTCCTTGACAGGCTTTCCCCCTGAAGCAAATGTAAGGAGCTGTTTGGTCAGATGTTTAGCTGTTTCAAGTGCTTTCAGTGCATCTTCAGCAAAATCTTGTACACTCGGATTATTTGTTGACTCAACCTTGATAAGGGCAAGATTGCCCATTATTCCTGTAAGGATATTGTTAAAATCATGTGCTATACCGCCTGCCAGAATACCCAGTGAATAGAGACGGTCCATCTTCATCAATTCTTCCTGTGCTTTCTTTAATTCTGTTATATCCTGAAATGTGGAATAAACCTGATAGGGCTTGTCTTCACCTTTTTTGAATTGAGGTCTTGAATTGACAATAATCCACACATAATGATTTTTATCAGGATTATATATTCCCTGCACAAAATTCTTTACTACTTTACCTGTCCTTAAGGCAATCATTACCGGATGTTTCTCACCGGGCAAAGGCTTTCCATACTCATCCACTGCTCTCCAGTCAGGATCTATTGATGATTTGCCCTCCATCTGTTCAAGTGATAAACCAAGTATGCGTTCTGCAGCAGGATTGGCTGATGTTATCACCCCGGCCCGGTTCTGATAGACCACTCCCTGCGCCATGGTATTAAACAGATTCCTGAATCGTTCTTCACTCTCTTGGAGTGCATTCTCAGCCTCTTTCTCCTTGGCAATATTGCGTGCCAGTGCCAGAATATAGTCATTACCGGAGATATGTACCTTTGAGAGACTGACAAGAACAGGATAAATAGAACCGTCGCGCCTCTTATGCTCTGTCTCCAGAACAGCAGGGGGATCGTCCTGTTCCAGTGTATGCCAGTATTTGATCTGGTCATTGCGGTCTTCTGAATAGAGGTCAATGTCAAATACATTCATCCCCTCCAGTTCTTCCTTTGAATAACCTGTATCTTTTACAGCTGCCCGGTTAACATCAATAATATTACCGTCAAGGTCGTGAAAGAAGAGCATTTCAGAGGCCTGTTCAATAAGTGAACGGAACTTATTTTCACTTGTACGCAGTTCTTCTGTACGTCTGGCGACTGTCCTCCGCAGATAGATAGAAAAAATAAGAAAAATAATGAACAGTACAGCAAGGACTGCTATGATGATGATTATATATTTGATAATGCCTGAATAATCCCTTTCCTGATAGGCACTGAACCACTTACTGTGAATCTTCCTGTATTCACCTGACTGTTTTATAATCCTGAGCCCCTCATCAAATATTGCAAGAATATCCTCATTACCGGAAACAGCATAACAATAATCAAATTCTTTCAGTGTAACAGGATGAATCTTCAGATTGGTCCAATTGTTCTTTTCAATAAGGTAATAAGCCTGAATCCTGCCTATCAGAACGCATTCGCCCTCTCCTGATGAAAGCATAGCAAGTGCATCTTCCGGTGTGTTTACCGTTATAATGCTGTCCGGCCCAATTTCCAGTGCATAGTCATGCATAATATCGTGCTTTTGAACAATAATAACTCTGTCTTTCAATAATTCTTCATCAGTAATACCCGGTTCACTGTCTCTTGTAACAACTGTCTTTGTAACATGTGAATGGGGTGATGAGAAACTAAATTCCTTTGTCCTCTGTGTTGAATAGAACATGCCCTGCACAATGGGAATGCGGCCGCTTACCAGTGACTGTCTGACTTCAGTCCAGGAAGCAAAGTAGAAATCAATATTGAGATTCATCTCTCTGGCTATTGCCTTTGTAATATCCACATTGAATCCTGCCGGATTCCCTTCTTCATCTTTGTATTCCCATGGCGGGTAATTATAATCCGCTCCAATGACTATGCGCCTGCTGCCGAGCATATCTACATTAGCGAACCACTCTGTATAAAGCTTCCTGAAAGTGCCGTCAGCCATAACAATGGCAAGGCCCTCATTGAGAAGAGCAAGGAGTTCCTTATCTCCCTCTTTTACAGCAAAGCAGAAATTCTGCCTGAATTCCTTTAACGGCGGTTCAATGATCTTGAGATTATTGAGATTCAGCTTATCAATGAGCTGAATAGCTGTAATACGCTGAATAATCACAGCATCATACTCTCCTTTTGAGAGTTCTGTCAGTGCTTCCTTGAATGTGGGGGTTGTTTCAATATTCATTTGAATATCCTGTTTCCTGACGAATTCCTCTGCATTATCCCCCTTCATTACTGCAACTGTCTTATTGCTGAGATCCTCCAGTGATATTATACTATTATTACTACTGCGTACAACAATAGCACCATGCATTGGCAGATAGGGGATAGTAAAATCAAAATACGCCTCTCTTTCAGGTGTTCTTCCCACAAGAGGCAAAGCGTCCAGTTCCCCGTTTTTCAACTGTTTCTTTATTTCATGCCAGTAACCTGTCTTGAAGTGTATATCCATGCCCATTGCAGACACTGCTTCTCTGAGCAGTTCAATGGAAAAACCCTCTGCAGTAGAATTACCCTCAACATAGGAGTAGGGCGGGTAATCATACTCGCAGCCTGAACGGAGTATTCTATTTCTGTCAATGGCGTATTCAGGATAGGAAACAAGGGGAATAAGAAGTGAAATAATTATCAGGCAAAAAAATAATCTGAATGACTGAAACTTTATCATATTTTACAACCCCTTTGGCTCATTATAATGCTAAATATGCTACTATGTCAATATCTTTGTGAGCCTATCAAGATAACTCCACTTCTGTAAAAATAGCAATTTGACAAAAAGACCGGCTAAAGCCGGGTCAAGACCATAGTGGCTGGTGCCTTGTTGCTGGTAGCTGGTGAAAAACCGTGTGAATACGAGAACGAATAGAGCGGGTAGGGAGAAATCGCAGCAGGGCTGCTCAACCGGCTTGCAGCTGGGTCAATAGTTGATGGCAATGATCTATGTGAAGAGTCGGCCATTAAAGACCGTACAATGGAAAATGGTACTGCTAATAAAATAATAATGTTAAAAAATATGTTGGTATTGACAATAGTGAATAAGGGGAGCATACTATAAATAGCATATAGGAGGTGCAATGGAAATGGAGGATGTCAAACACTTCAGTTATGCAAACAGGGAACTATTTTTAAGAACAAACAATTTTACTAGGAGAAATTATGAAAAAGTTTAATGTATCTTTTTTACATCTATTGGAAATCGCGATGCTCAGCATTTTATTGGCAGTAGCAGGATGCTCTATGAATGAAGTGAATGAAACCGACCTTAATTCCGGCCCGAGTGATTATACTGAAACCACTCCCAAAGTTGCCAATATTGACCTTGGAACTGCCGGTAATTATGTAATTCTTGCAAAAACAGGAGTCAGCACTACAGGAACAACAGCAATTGGCGGGGATATTGGTTTGAGTCCTGCTGATCATACTTACTTTACAGGTTTTAGTGAGATACTTGATGGAACAGGTCAATTTTCAACATCAATCTATGTTGTCGGCAAACTCTATGCAGCTGACTATGCGGTCCCGACACCTGCAACATTGGACTCAGCAATAAGTGACATGGAAACTGCCTACACAGCAGCAGCAGGTCTTACAACTCCAGACTATACGGATGTGGGATCAGCCGGAGAAATAGGCGGACTTACTCTTGCGCCCGGTCTTTACAAATGGACAACAGGAGTTTCAGTAACAACGGATGTAACAATCTCAGGTTCTGATACAGATGTATGGGTCTTCCAGATAGCAGGAAATTTGACTGTTGCAAACGGAGCAAGCGTGATGCTGGCCGGCGGCGCTCTTCCAGAGAATATTGTCTGGCAGGTTGGCTCATCAGCAAGTTTCGGCACGAGTTCGCATACAGAAGGAATCATATTAACATCAACTGAAATTACTATGAATACAGGAGCTGTCTTGAACGGCAGGCTGTTATCTCAATCAGCAGTGACAATGGAAGCTGACACTATCATGGAGCCGGGTGCTGTAGCAGGAATTTCAGAATAACGCTTGATTGAATAGATGCGGTTTTAAAACCGCACTCATCACTATAAAATACTCCGTTACAAAAGCGGGGTATTTTTTATTGTTTTCCCTTTACCCGGTCTTTTCATGGTGGGCTCATCACATTGACCATCAACCATCAACCATTGACTCTTGACCCGGCTCCGGCCGGTCCTTCTTTTACCTTTTACCTTTGCACTTTCACCTTTTTTCATGTCTTTGCGAGGAGCGGAGCGACGTGGCAATCTCCTTATATGCCCACATCTTATCCAGGCGGTTCGCAAATCGCCCCTACTTGTAACTTGAAACTTGAAACTTGTAACTTGGAACTGTCTCTGACCATCAACCATCAACTCTCAACCATTAACCCGGCTCCGGCCGGTCTCCGTTTTCCGTTTTCCGTGAGCAAACTTGTTTGCGGGTTTACAAAACCCCTCATTTTTGTAATTTTGTCAACCTGGCACTTTTACAAATTAGCAAATTAAATGGCTATATAATATAACTTAACTTTTTCAAAGTCCTAGATTTGTAGATTTGTCAACCTGGCACTTGAGGTGAAGCCTAAACCCTCTTGACAAAAATGCAGTCATTGCGATCGAAGAGAAGCAATCCCCTTATCCACTATTCATTCCGATTTCTTGTAACTTGAGTCAGGGTTCAAATTGTTGAACCCCTACGATTTTCGTTCTTTTCCCTTCTTTCCCTATGCGCTCTACACGGTCTAATCGCTCTCAGATAAGCATCACCCATTACGCATTACGCACCACGATTACTATTCTCCCCACTTAAAAACACCCCTGTGTTTGGCTTCATGCAGTTCATAAAGGCGGTGTACAGAGAGCAGCCAGGACAATGTGGATTCGGCACCTTCATTGAGATTCAGTCCCAGAGCATGAATGCCATCCCTTGCTCCCCCTGTCTTGAAGTCATACACATATTCCCCCGAATCATTGTTGCCGAGGTACCAGTCAATGGATTTTTCAATTATATCCTCAAAAAAGGCATCCCCTGTATATTTAAAACCCTCATATGCTGCATCAATAATAGCTGCTATTTCAACAGGCTGCTGGTCAAACTGTGACCTGATGCCGCTTCTGGTCATCCAGTTCTCATTGCCGATAATGGAGAATCTGTTATGGTGTTTATCAAACTGTATCTCTATGAGCCATCTGAATGTTCTGTCAGCCAATGCAAATACATCTTTGTCATTGAAAAAACCGCCATAGGCGTATAATGCCTGAGGAATTCTCGCATTCTCATAAGCAACCATGTCTTCACACCATTTCCAATTATCATCCGTATTCTGTATAAACTGTGCTTTCAGTTTCTTTGTCATGCTTTTTGCAATATCCCGAATTTCCCTGTCACCTCTATAAACAGAGAGGTAATAGATAGAGCCAATCACAGTAAAAGCCCATGCTCTTGGTGAAGTGAAGCGCATAGTATCATTTATGCATCTCTTGAAGAGATTGAGAGCCAGTGTTCTTAATGAATCCTCCGGCGCATGTTTCAATGCATAGCCCAGAGACCAGATTACCCTTCCGGCTGTATCCTCTGAAGTAATATCATCAATCCATTCTCTCTGAAAATTCATGATGTTCTGCATTGTTCTGCTGTTTTCATCATAGGCATAGAGCAGAAAGGAGAGGAATTTGATGATATAATTGATCATATCCCTGTCTTTGGTTAATTCCCAATTCTTTAATGAGACAATTAATGCCCTTGCATTGTCATCAGTTGAATATCCATGGAGCCTATTGGGTATTGTGAATGTGGAATGCTGGAATATGCCTGTATCGTCTGTCAGTACCTTGAAATGATTCAAATTGATCTCAGGCAGTATAGTCCTTTTCGCATGAGCAGGCGTGCTGATTGTGGTGAAATACCTGCTTACTGCAGATGAGAATGTATCCCTGTATTTTTTAACGACAGATTTCCATATGAAATTCCTGCCGAAATCATAGGCCTTCTTCCTGCTTTCATTAAACAGTTTTTTATTCCCTAAGAATTCCAGTATGGCATCAGATATTGCTTTTTCATCCTTGAATGGCACAAGTATGCCCCTGTTGTCACTAAGCAGTTCCTCGGCATACCAGTAGGGTGTGGAGATAAGAGCTTTGCCTGCTGTAAGGGCATATGCCAGGGTGCCTGACACTATCTGCTCTTTCTGGAGATAAGGAGTGAGGTATATGTCGGTTGCCATGAGAAATCTTATCAATTTTTCTTTAGACACAAAGTAATTGAAGAATTCAACATTATCGGACAGACCGAGGTTCTTTACAAGGAGTTCAAGTGACAGCCTATACTCCTCTCCGGCTCTCTTATTAATCTCCGGATGGGTTTTCCCGAGTATAATATACAGTATATCGGGATATTCCTTTACCACTTCGGCAAGTGCCTTTATGCCGTATTCCAGCCCCTTGTCCGGATTGATGAGACCGAATGACAGCATTACCCTTCTTCCTTCTGCATTGAAGTACCTCTTGAAGGGTTCACTGTCTGAGAATTCAATATCAGGTGCTCCGTGTTCAATGTATACGATCTTGTCTTCCGGAATACTGTAAATATCCTTGAGCATAGTTACGGCTTTTTCAGCAAGAACAATAATATATACAGATTGTCTTGCTATCTCATTTGCCACATGCCTCTGACCCTTTGATGGATTTTTCAGAACAGTGTGGAAGGTTGTGACAATGGGTTTGCGCAGATATTTGATTGTATCCAGTATAAAACTTCCGTCTGCACCTCCGAATATACCGAATTCATGCTGAATATTGATGATTTCAGCATCACTGTTATTGAGAAAATTTGCAGCATTTATATAATCCTTTCTTTTCTGCTGATTAATCTCAAATTTCACTTCCTCAGGATATGAATAATCATCATTGGATATTGCGCAGACAAGTATATTGGGGTCAATTGTCTTGGCAGAACCGTTCAGTTTGGATAAATTCTTGACAATATCATGAGTGAATGTGCCTATTCCGCATTCGCGGGGTGTGTATGTTGATATGAATGCTGCTTTCCGCGTCTTATGTTTATTTTTCATTTATTGTCCCTATGAGTTGAGCAGATAATCAAGCAATGAATCCACTTTGGCAGATGCCAGACAAACAGTTGAGTCAGCAGAACCGT
>JAXHVG010000291.1:0-2079 GCA_034189245.1 Caldifarciminota bacterium | reverse complement strand
TATGACAATTCCGCCTGTTGAGACCAATCAGGCAATATACCTGCTTCAGGATAATAATATGAACAGTTTGGAATACTTTCTTATTGAAAACAGACAGAATATCGGATTTGACCAGTCACTAACCACACGGCAGATAGGTACGGGATTCAATTCAGCTCACGGTCTTGTTATTTATCATGTGGATGCAACTCAATCCAATAATACAGATGAGACCCATAGAATGGTTGATGTAGAGGAAGCATCCTCATTTTATTATAATTCCTCGTGGATTGAGAATCTGGATTATCCGCGCAGTTACCCGGGCTATCTTTATCTCTATAATGGTAATAGGGGGGACAATGGCGATCCGTGGCCCGGTTATGATTCTCTGACATCAGACAGTATGAATTTCCTCAACAGGACGAGAATTGATTTCTTCTACGGTTCTATACCCAATACAGATGATTATAACTCAACAAGGACACTTGTCGGTGTCCAGAACATTGCTGAAAATGACTCCATTATCACAGCTGACATATATGTGGGCATAACAAGCAGACTTGTTTTCCCAACACCTTCTGACACTGTCTCCATTGATTCTACAATAACTATTCAGTGGGAATCATCATGCGCAGGCATATTCCCGTGGGATTCAATTTACTACTCCTATGCAGGAGACCCTGCCTGGTATTTTCTGGAAAACAATATTGATACTCTAAGGGAATATGACTGGACTGTTGTCCCGGGTATGTCTGACTCCTGCAGGATTAGGATTGTTGCAGGCAATCAATTCGCAGACACCAATCATTATGTGAGTGACTACTTTATTATTGAAGATCCTACAAGCAGTATAACAGATAAAAATGATAGAACCCAGGACCCTGCATTCAGAACATTCTTCAAAAGCATTAATGAGGCAAATGGCTATATTGAAGGTCTGGGCAAGACAGAGATATTTGATATTTCCGGAAGAAAACTGATTGCAATTGGTAAACCCGGGTTATACTTTATAAGATCAAACAATAAGAGCAGAAAGATAACTGTACTGGATTGATAATCTGACTTGTAAAGAATATCTGTAATATGCCTAAATCAACTTGACATTATCGCTATATGCTCTATCTTTTAATTAGAGAGTAATTGGCCGGATGTAAGGTTAATTATTAGCTTGTGTTCAATATAAAGAATTCCTATCTTAATATTGAAAAAACATGTCTATAACTCAAATCGGGTAATTAGGCAGTGTTTAAAATTTTGAAAGGAGTAAGTATGAATATCTTTCCCAAACTTAATATAGGTGATTTGCAGATAAGTAAACCAATAATCCAGGGCGGAATGAGTGTCGGCGTATCATTGTCCGGACTTGCAGCAGCTGTAGCAAATCAAGGCGGTGTTGGTGTCATAGGCACAGCAGGCATAGGTTTTCAGGATAAAGGTTTTGCAGAGCATCCCATTGAAATGAATCTTGAAGCATTAACTAGAGAGATACGCAGGGCAAAAGAAATGTCTGACGGTATCATAGGTGTTAATATAATGCGCGCTCTTACTGATTTCAATGAACTTGTCCAGACATCAATACTGGAGAAGGTTGATATCATATTTATAGGCGCCGGTCTTCCTCTTGCATTACCCAAGGGTCCTGCAATGGATAATCTCAAGACAATGAGAACCAAGATAGTGCCCATTGTATCTTCACCCAAAGCTGTAAAGGTCATATTCAAATACTGGGAGAGGCATTATGACAGACTGCCGGACGCCATTGTTGTTGAGGGACCAAAAGCAGGAGGGCATCTCGGATTCAAAAAACCGGACCTGCTCAATACTGATATTGACCTGAAGAACATATTGACTGATGTAATAGATGAAATAAAGAGTTTCGGTGAAAGACTGCAGGAGAAAATCCCTGTGATTGCAGCAGGCGGAATATTTGACAGAGAGGATATGCTGGATATGTTCAAAACAGGTGCAAAGGGTGTACAGCTCGGTACACGTTTTGTCACAACAGAGGAATGTGATGCATCCGAGAAATTCAAGGAGCAGTATATCAAAGCAAAGGAATCAGATATTGCTTTGATTGACAGTCCTGTGGGTATGCCCGGA
>JAXHVG010000290.1:0-5999 GCA_034189245.1 Caldifarciminota bacterium | reverse complement strand
AAGGTCTCCCCTTGCCAGACCTGATGCACCGAGGCTCTGAGGCCAAGTATGCTCACAGTTTATCCCTCTATTACTGTCATAGGCAGCTACACTTGGGTCTTGGGCTGGATCTATATACATTGTGAATCCGGTGTAAACACCGGTGAGTGAATCATTGTGATTATCTATGACACCATATAGCATGTCCCTTCCATTATCATAACCGAGATTACTGTATGATTTATAATTGGCAATTATTGAATCAATGAGATCCTCACCCATTATACCGGGGAATAGGACTTCACTGCTTATTACAAGTGAGCAGAACAGTAGATATATAAATAATATTTTTTTCATAACATTTAATTATAATATATATTTTTGAAATATCAATGATTTTTTATATGATCTGAAATAGAAAGGGCTGCTGAAAAGCAGCCCTTTTGATATTTACATTCCGGGTATATTCTCAAGTGTCTCGGGCAGAATCATCTGCTCCAGACCGTATCCGTAAACCTCAAATGACTGTCTGTCTTTTGAGAATTTTATATATACCATACCCTGTTTTGCCGGGTCAAATTCCGGTGTTTGGTAACCGCCTTCAATAGCTTTTGTGCCGGGATTCAAGGGATTCTGAATATTGCCGGGAAGGTTTTCCCTGACCTTATCCATTGAATTGGGATAATAATTCTTCTCACTGTATATCTGTTCCATCACGGATTGCACAGTGTACATGTTCATCTGTACCAGTGCCAGCTTCTGCCTCTTCAATGCATCCTCAATTGCTGCACCCCACTCTTCGTCAGTGCCCTCAAATCTCATGTATGACGATGTATTGCCCATCAGATTGATCTCAAACTTATCCTCTGCAGGATAGTATGAAAAATCCACAGCGCCCATAGGGGAGCTGAGCTTACCCTTCTGTTCACCGTCTTTGAATTTACCGTAAGTAATCTCAAGTCTTGTGCCCAGTATATTAGCTGAATCTGTGGGTTCTATCTCAATGGGAACATCGGATACAGAGCTCTCCGGATCAGAGACCCATCTGCCTATCATCTGCTCTTTGGGGTCCTGACTGCACGATGCGAGCATAAGCAACACTGCAAATAAACTGATTACTACAATTAAATTTCTTTTCATTAGATTCCTCCTGTATTATTCAATTTATATAATAATATTGAATTTGTGATAAATGTCAAATCATTTTTTCTTGATTATTCCCACACAGGTTATATAATATAAACATAAAATTTTATAAAAGGAGTAAAGATGAAAAAATTACTGTTTATTCTCATGGCTATTATAATTATAGCATCCTGCACACTGCTCAATACAGAGACAGATGTAAGCGGCCTGTATCTTTATACAGGTGCTTTTATCTCACAGAAGGTATTCACCGATACATCAATGACAGAAGACACTACATTCAGTGCAGGCGCAATAGTGCTGACATGGCAGACAGTTTATAGTATCACCGGTGATTATATCATTATTGAGAAGTCCATTGGAGATAATAATTCATATACTGCAGTTGATTCCGTGCAGGTCAAACAGAATGGGAGCTACACAGATTCCATACTCTCAGGCAACACATATTATTACAGACTGCAATTGGATCAGTCAGGCAGCAAAAAACTGATGAATGAGTATGAAATTGTAATTCCGAAACTTACATTCTATGAACCGACAATAATGGATTCTACCATTGAACCCACAAATATCAGTATTGTATATAATGATATTAATCCGGGTGAGGACTATAAGGTAATACTGAGGGATACAAGCGGAAGCAAACTCTGGGAAGAGACCTTCTCCGACACAACAGCACTTTATGACGGAGATTCACTTGACACAGGCATCTATGCACTTGAGGTTTCTACAATACTGTCCGATGTTGTTGCCAATGAATCTGTTGTTACAACAACAGGCATTACACAATTTGCCATCTGGCCTTAATCTGAATTTACGAGAGCAGCAGTAATTACTGCTGCTCTTTCATTATCTCATTGAGACGCTTTACAGCACAGAACTCCCCGCACATTGTGCATACATCATCATCCCCAATCTCAGACTGTTTTCTGAATCTTTCTGCCTTATCTGGATCTACTGCATGCTCAATCTGACTATCCCAGTCAAGGTCATGCCGTGCAATTGACATTTCCCTGTTCTGCTTAACAGCGTAATCCATACCTTTTGCAAGGTCAGCAGAGAATGCTGCAATCTTTGAAGCTATAACACCTTCCCGTACATCCCGGGGATTGGGGAGTCTGAGATGCTCTGCCGGTGTAACATAGCACAGAAAATCAGCACCGCTCATTGCGGCAACAGCCCCGCCTATTGCACCTGCAATATGATCATATCCTGCTGATATATCATTGACCAGCGGTCCGAGCACATAGAAGGGAGCATTGCGGCACAGATCTTTTTCAATCTCCATATTGAGAGCGACTTTATTGAGGGGAACATGACCGGGACCTTCAACAATCACCTGCACGCCTTTGTCCCAGGCTCTCTGTGTGAGTTCTCCCAATGTTATGAGTTCTTCAATCTGCGCTCTGTCTGTTGCATCATCGCATGCACCGGGCCTCAATCCGTCACCCAGTGATATTGTCACATCATATTCTTTGAGTATTTCCAGTATTTCATCAAAATGTGTATATAGCAGCGATTCCTTGTTATTATGCTTCATCCATGCTGCAAGCATGGAACCGCCCCTTGACACTATATTGAGAAGCCGGCCTTCCTCTGCCATTTTCTCAAATGCATTTCGCGTCACACCTGCATGAATTGTCATGAAATCCACTCCGTCAACAGCCTGTTCCTCAACTGTCTGCAGGAAATCATCCAATGTCATATCAACAATATCCCTCTTTTCAACAGACATATTGAATCCTGTCTCATATATGGGAACAGTCCCGAGCATAACGGGACAATTCTTCAATATAGCTTTCCTGATCTGTTTGATCTTGCTGCCCAGAGAGAGGTCCATAACAGAATGCGCACCTGCTTCAACTGCTGAGCGGAGTTTCTCCAATTCCTCATCCGGGTCCATGTGATAAGGAGAGCTCCCTATATTGGCATTGATCTTTGTTGAGAGTCCCTCACCCACTGCAAAATAATGTTCTTTCTCTCTTGTTTTATTATGAGGCAGAGCAATACTGCCCTCGGCAATGCCGTTTCTTATGAATTCTGCACTGATATTCTCCTCAGCTGCCGCCTTCTTCATTATCTCGGTAATATTACCGTTTAATGCTTCAATTCTCTGCGTCATGATATCTCCTGAATATTTTATTTATTTCTTCTATTCTTTTTTCCGGTTCATTGCTCTCAGTAATATATGAGACAATACCGAAATTCATAAATCCCCTTTCAAGTACATCCTCTAAATTATGATTCTTTATACCGCCTATGCACACAGCAGGCACATCTGACTCTTCAAGCATTCTGTCTGCTTCATAAAGCCCAAGCACAGGATCAGGCACTGTCTTGGAGTTTGTCGGGAATACCGGTCCTATGCCTATATAGTCCGGTCTCTCCTTCAGGGCATTTCGGAGCTGCTCCATGTTGTGCGTGGATTTTCCGACAAGTTTACTGCCCGTAACAGACCGGCAGTCACTTACATCAATATCTGACTGGCCGACATGCACACCATCAGCATCTGACAGGATTGCTATGTCCGGTCTGTCATTAACAATAAAGAGTGTATCCGTACCTCCGGTAATATCTCTCATTCTCCGCGCAGTTTCAAGCAATTCCCTGTCATTCATTGTCTTGTCGCGGAGCTGGACTGCCCCCACACCCATCTTCACGGCAATCTCTGTAAGTTTTTCGTATCCTATCCGCGGTGAAGTCATCACCAGATACAGTCCGATGCTATCAGGAAATGTTAGATGAGCTTCTCTTACCAATGTCATCATATCCTTCTCTATATCATAGAGCCGGAATCTTATCTCCTTTGCCCTGCCTGTGAAATCAGGAGAGATATAAAATCCGAACTCCTCAAGCACCCTGGCTGCCTCCTGACTTCTGCCGAATGCACTACCTATTATTTCCTTGAGATTTTTCTTCTGTCTGTCATAATCCCTATTCCTGCCAATATCATTTTTGCTCTCTCTGGCTTCAATAATACCGGGAATCAATGCTTTCATGTCTGCATATGAATGTCTCAGGTTTTTGACATCCTCTGCAATCTCTCTGTTATCAAGTTCAAATCTTGCTATTTCCTCTATTATTCTGAGCCCCTCTCTCAAGCGGTTGAGATTGACATCTATTATTCTTTTGATAATGCCTCCTTGATCATTTCATAGACCTTGTGTCCTGAAAGAAGCATTCCTCCGAATATGGGTCCCATCCTGAATCCGCCGTAAACACCATTGGCAGCCATGCCTGATACATAGAAATTGCTGTACACCTCAGAGGTGTTCTTCACTGTCTCTTTCTCTCCTTTTTCTGCATTCATAGGTTTTTCCCCTTCAAATCTTCCTGAAGGAGTATTGAGGGTTACCCCCGCCTTCTTGACCAATGTATTGGTCAGTTCAGCAGGATGGCCTGTGGCATCCAGAACCTTTTTGGCTCCTATTGTAAGGGGATCCACATGGAGATTCATGTATTCTACGGGGGTCCAGTTTATTACTATGCCGCTTACACCCCTCTCATACAACACTACATCCACCACCTTGATAAGATTGAATATTTTTGCTCCTGATAAGACAGCGGAATTGATAAGGGCTGAAGTTGATTCAACAGAATCTGCAGTAAAGTATCCTTTCTCTCTTTCCCTGTAATTTATTCCGAATTCATCAAGTATGTGTACAGCCTCTTCTTGAACAACTATTTCATTGAACATCATTCCGCCGCCCCACATCCCGCCTCCCGGAGCGAGTTTGGCTTCAAAGACAGCAGTATTGAATCCATCTGATGCCAGTTTGGATGCTGCCACAAGTCCTGAGGGCCCTCCCCCTACAATAGCTACATCCAGATCCCTGCATGCCATCAGCTTCTCATGATAACTGTTCATTATGTGGCTTGTCACTTCAATATCATTTATCATTTTTACCTCCTAAAATAAAAAAGTCAGGTTGACAACCTGACGCAAAAATCTTCCTACGGCAGCATTATCTGCATCAGGTTATAAGGGTCAGCGGATTTGCCGCTTTCTCAGCCTTCAGGCTCCCCTGTTATGTATATATATATTAAATCACTTTCAGTGATTATGTCAATAGCAGTTTCGGAAGATGAAAAAACAAATCATTTATCCCACGTCTTTCCTCATAAAAAAAGTCACTTTCTCTTAATAAAAAAACCTCACATAAAATCATATAGAGATCACCTAAAAAGTCAAGTAATATAAAAAGTTCTTCTTGAGAAGAGCTCTTCTTTCCCTTTTTAAGTTTTAATGTAATCATCAGGGAGTTTCCCGGAGTAAACAACCCTGTTTTTATATAATATCCACATATCATTGTCTTGATTCCACCTCACCTCTACCTTAGCACCCATTAATGATAATACCCTATGTTTTGGTATCTGTACCGTATTATGAAAAAAAGCTATGGTGTTGTCTTTTTTCACTTTCCTGTAAACCCTTTTGGTGAACACCATATCAAAGTCAACATCCTTCAGTTCACAGAATGCGGAAGGACTATTATTGTTAACAGTAAACCGCTCATTGTAATAGTCAATAAAATAATCCTGAAGGAAAGTATTGGCTTTTTCATAGGAAATGATATTATCCTGAGTTCATCCGGGATTTGTTCAATGTTTGTAGGGTGCCACAGATCATTATAGTGCTTGTTATACAAATAAACAATGCTCTTTCTGAATGACTCTGAAAATCCTTTCCTGCCGCTGCCTTCCTTTCTTATCAGTCCTCTCACTCCTTCCTCTTCATATCGCTTCTTTATTCTAATTGCCTGTCTGTATTTTACACCCATGAGTTCTGCTGCTTGTGTTAATTTCATTTCCTTGTTCATTACCTTTTCCATGATTTCATGTCTGTTATGTTCTTTCATTGTTAATTTCAG
>JAXHVG010000029.1:0-2334 GCA_034189245.1 Caldifarciminota bacterium | reverse complement strand
TACCTTGAATCAGAGATTGAGGAATTCTTTTCTACAGAATTCACACCCCATCCGCCTCATCTCAATATTCCCTCAACAGACGACATCTACACAACAGTTCACAGTGTCAGTGCAATGCTTGGTCAATATGATGAAATGCAGCAGTTTGCTGATTTCTATTCACTGAAACTACTTGAAGGCAACAGGGATATTGAAAAATTTGTCAAGGAAAAACTGGATAATGAAAATTACCGCCCCATCAAGGAGACTGTTGAATCACTGGGCTCATCCCGGAAAAGGACCGTGAAGATAATTGAATGGCTTTACTCTATTGCCAGGGGCGTATCATCAGACACAGTATCATCAACAGTCAATAGACGCATTGCATTCACCGATGCTTTGGATATATTCCTGCTGAACAGATTCATTGCAGTGCCGCTCTTTTTGATTGTGATGTTTATCATATTCTTCCTCACATACAATATCGGGGATTTTATTGTCGGTTATCTTGAACAGGGTCTTGAAGCAAGTGCCGGATTCATTCAGGCAAATATGTCTGAAGGGTTTGTCCGTTCACTGATCAATGAAGGACTGATAGGCGGTGTGGGCAATGTAATTGTCCTTCTTCCCTATATCTTTATTATGTTTCTTCTCATACAGCTCCTTGAAGACAGCGGATATATGGCGCGCATTGCATTTATAATGGACAGGTTTATGCACAGAATGGGACTCCACGGCCGTTCCTTCATACCGATAATAATGGGGTTCGGATGCTCTGTACCTGCGATAATGGCTGTCCGCTCTCTGGAATCCAAGGCAAACCGCCTCAAAACAATACTTATCATACCATTCATACCGTGTTCTGCCCGTCTTACTGTCATAGTTCTGATCGGCAGTGCACTCTTTGACAAACAGGCGCCATTTGTTATATTCTTCCTCTATGTGATGTCTGTTGTCATTGCTATGATATCAGGCATATTCTTTTCAAAGATGCTGATAAAGAAGACCAGTCCCGGCATGATAATGGAATTGCCTGACTATACCAGACCCCAGGTCAAACAGATGTTTCTGAGGGCAATTGTGCAGTCAAAGGAGTATCTCATCAAGGCAGGCACATTGATATTTATTATGTCTGTGATTATATTCATTCTGTCCTATTTCCCCACAGACACACCGGGCGGTTCTGTTTTTTATATAGGCAAATTTCTCACCCCTGTTTTCAAGCCGCTCTCATTTGATCTGCCTATGACAGTTTCACTTATAACCGGTTTCTTTGCAAAGGAAGCTGTAATCTCAACACTGTCTGTCCTGTATAATCTTGAAGGCATGTCACTGTCCAATTTCCTCAATATGTATATGAATCCCATTACAGGATTTGTATTTCTCGTATTCATGATGATATATGTACCGTGCATTGCAACAGTGATAATGATTAAGAAGGAGACAGGTTCAATGAGATGGACATTGTTTTCAATTATCTATTCCATTGTTGTTGCATATGCGGTCAGTATGGTCTTCAAACTCTCACTAATGCCGTTTCTATGATTGAAGAAATAATTAAATTTATTGAAACCGGACATTATGTCACCCTGAAGGAGATTGAACTCAAATTCGGTATTGAACGGAATTATCTGCTTTATTTGATAAAACTTGTTAATAAGAACAGAAAGGACAAGATTCTCATAAGAGACAGCAATATCATCCGTCCGTCAGGCAAATGCAAAAACTGCCCCTATTTCAAATCATAATAACCTCAGATCCCCCCGCATATCTTCTCAACAGCTTAATGATTGACTTATCCGATAAATTGAATATATTATTTAAATGGTTTTAAATATTGAAAATCTGACAAAATCCTATGGAGACACTGTTGCTGTGAATAATCTCAGCCTGGCAATAGAGAGCGGCACTGTCTTCGGATTCATAGGTCCCAATGGTGCAGGCAAGACCACAACAATCAAGTGCATTGCCGGACTGCTTGATTTTGAAGAGGGTAATATATATATAGACCAAGAGAATATAAAAATCAATCCCCGTAATTCCAAGACAAAGATAGGATATGTGCCTGACACCCCGTTTATGTATGATAAACTGACAGGCAGGGAATTCCTCTATTTTGTGGGCCGGCTGTACGGTATTGATGAAAGCACATTGAGAGTGAGGATTGATGAATATGCCCGGCTTCTGGAATTTGAACATTATATGGACATCAAGACAGATGAATATTCTCATGGCATGAAACAGCGTATTGTTATTGCATCTGCATTTATTCACGACCCGCTGCTTGTTCTTATTGATGAGCCCATGGTGGGACTGGACCCCAAGGTTGCACGCACTGTCAAGAATATCTTTGTC
>JAXHVG010000289.1:0-3572 GCA_034189245.1 Caldifarciminota bacterium | reverse complement strand
GGCTTTCTCCTTGAGTGATATCAACTGTGTGTTGGAGTTTTTGAGATTCATCCTCTCAATGATTGATTCTGAAGATGCTGTTGCAATAAGATACGATTCAGGGTGGAGTTTGTTGAGCACCTCTGCTATCCGTTCACCTGCTCCCGGGCTCTTCACTATGAGGTCTATATCCTCTATTACCAGTATATTGGCATGTGTCAGATAATTTTTGAATTCCTCAATGAGATTGACATTATTGTCCTCAATAAGTTTATGCATGTCTATCTTGAAAACATATAAATCAGTAAACTGCTTTGTCAAATGCCTGGACAAAAGATTGATGAAATCACTTGCTATGCTGCCTGCAGGGTCAATAATAATCACCCTTTTTGATATGAGGCTGCCGTTTGTCATTGCATACTGATACATCTGATTGAGTTCATTATTGCCCAGTACAGCCCTTTCATCCTCTACTCTCGCAAAGTTGCTGAAATACTGTTGGAATAATTTTATCGTTTTATTACTCATCTTCTCCGCTGGAATTTCCGTGATACACTTTTCATTACCAGATACATGGATTTCTTCAATGTTTCAATGACACCTGTGCCTCTTGTAGCCACAGATTCAAAACAATCCCACTTATTTTCTATATTAAGTACATCCTTCAATGTATCCACATCCGATGCATTGGGCAAATCACGCTTATTGAACTGCATGACGAGTGGGATTTCATTGATATCAATGCCATTCTCCTCAAGATTGACAATAAAGTTCTCAAATGATTCAACATTATCCTCAAGCCTGTCTGCCTGGGAATCCGCTACAAAGACAACTCCGTCAGCACCCTGAAGAACCAGCTTCCTTGTTGCATCGTAATAAACCTGACCCGGGACAGTGTATAATTGGAATTTTGCAGAAAAATTTCCTATCTTACCCAGTTCAACAGGCAGGAAATCAAAAAACAATGTTCTGTCCATCTCTGTTGCCAGTGAAGTCATCTCGCCCCTCTTCTCCTTGGGTATCTTACTGAAAACATACTGCAGATTCGTTGTCTTACCGGAGCGGCCGGGACCATAATAGACCAATTTGCATGTGATTTCCTTTTTCGCATAATTAACAAGCGTCATTGTTACTCCTTAATCACCATAAAGTTCATCTGCATTGGATTCAATTCCCCTGAGTTTCAGCTTGAATTCATCAACATTGGTTACTGACTGAATTGCCTCATCATAGGAAATAATTCCATTCTTATACAGTTTCATTATTGACTGATCAAATGTATGCATCTGATACTGATGCCCTTCCTCAATAGCAGTCGGGATAAGCAGTGTCTTGACAGGGTCAAGCAGATATTCCTTAATTGATGGAGTATTAATCATCATCTCAGTGGCAGGCACCCTGCCTTTGCCGTCAACCCTGGGCAGGAGCCTCAGTGATATTACACCAACAAGAGTTGTTGCCAGCAGCACCCTTATATGCTGCTGCTGATGAGGCGGATAGAAAGAGATGATTCTGTTTATTGTTTCACTGGCATTGAGTGTGTGCAATGTGGACATAACAAGATGCCCGGTATCTGCCGCCTTTATTGCAACATCCATTGTCTTTGCATCCCTGATCTCACCCATGAGGATTATGTCCGGATCCTGCCTCAATACATACTTCAATGCATTGGTATATGATTCAGTATCATTACCAACCTCCCTCTGGGATATTATTCCTTTCTTATCCCTGAAGAGATACTCTATGGGGTCTTCCACTGTAATAATATGCTTAGAGACAGACTCATTGATATGTTCTATCATTGAAGCAAGTGTTGTTGATTTTCCGCTTCCTGTTGTTCCTGTACAGAGTATGAGACCTCTTGTCTTCATTGATATTTCCTTCAGAACAGGTGGAAGATTCAGTTGATCAATACTCTGTGCTGAAATGGGTATTGTTCTCATGGCAATAGCCACACTGCCTCTCTGAAGGTATATATTAACCCTGAAACGAGACAGTCCCGCCACACCTATTGCAAAATCTATTTCCTTCTGTTCGGAAAACTGTTTCTGCTGTTCCTTGGACATAATGCGGAGTGCTACTTTCTTCAGTTCTTCAGGACTGAGAGGCTCTTCTGATTTCAGTACAGTCAGTCTTCCGTTTATCCTCAGAACAGGCGGTGTACCCGCTTTCATGTGCAGGTCAGAAGCCCCGTCCTTGACCATTTTTTCAAGTAATGCCTTTAATTCCATTTTTTCTCCTTATACCCTTTCAACATATTCATCTTTTCTTGTATCAATTTTTATTATATCGCCTTCTTCAATAAACAGGGGCACATCAATCTTGAGACCCGTTTCACAAACTGCCGGCTTGCTGCCTCCTGAAACAGTATTGCCCCTGATGCCCGGTTCTGTCTCCTCAATCTTCAGTTCCACAAACATGGGGACTTCAATATCTATGACTTTCCCCTCCACAGAGAGCAGGTCAACATCAGCATTCTCCTTGAGATAGAATTCCTTGCCATTCAGATCATCTTTTGTCAGGAACATCTGCTCATAGGACTCATTGTGCATGAAATAGTATTTATCACCCTCTGAATAGAGATACTGATATCCATGCTTTTCAAGCCGGATATCATCAAGCCTCTCACCGGAATTGAATGTCATGTCTATTACCTGTCCGGTTTCAATATTCTTTACCTTTGTTCTGACAAAAGCTCCGCCCTTGCCCGGTTTTACATGAAGAAAATCAATGATTGTATACATCTTACCGTCTTTCTTGAATGTAAATCCCTTTTTAATATCCGAGGTTTTTGCCATTCATTTTCCTCCGTTTTTATCATCTTTATTCTGCTTATTCATCCATGAGACAAATCCGGCTAATGGATTCTCCTCATCTTCCTCCGCCTTTTTGCTGGTGGCTGGTTTCTCTTCTTCGCCGCCGGTGGCTGGTGGCTTTTCTGCGTGTTGCGTGCTGCGTGTTGCCTCATGCGTCTTGTCTTTTTCTTGCAACTTGGAACTTGTATCTTGTATCTCTTTTTCTTCTTTCTCTTCTTCCGTATCTTCTTCTTGTAACTTGGAACTTGTATCTTGTATCTCTTTTTCTTCGTTTTCTTCGTTGTCCGTTGTACGTTGTACGTTGTACGAATCTTTATCCTCCTTATCAGTGAGCAGATCCTCATTTATCTTTTCATATACCTCAGCTCTGCCCCTGCCATCCTTGTCCTTACTCTCCTCTGCAAGCTCTTTCTCATCAAACTCTTGTTTTGCAATAATCTCATTAAGCTCCCTGATGCGTGCCTTTATATCTTCATCATCAGGATTCTCTCTCAGTATCAGACCGTATATATCCACTGCTTTCCTGTATTTGCCCTGGCTTTCATATACCTTTGCCATCTCCTTGGAGTAGAATACGAATTTCTCCTCCCTGGGCAGATCAAATGGTATTCTTTCCTCAGATGTTTCCTCTTCCTCCAGGAATGGGCTGACTTCTTCCTCTTCTTCTGCGTCTTGCTTCTCATTGCCGGTGGCTGGTGGCTGGTGGCTGGTGGCTGGTCCCTCTTCGTTTTCCGTTTTATCTTCACTTGTTACTTGTGACTTGCTGCTTGCTACTTC
>JAXHVG010000288.1:0-3017 GCA_034189245.1 Caldifarciminota bacterium | reverse complement strand
TGGACTGACATACAAAGGAATCAATGATAATGGGTACAGTGAATATATCAATAAAAAAGATGGAACAATACTTGTATATATACCGGCAGGTGATTTTATAATGGGCAATAATGATGGATGGGAAAGAGAGCAACCGGAACATAAAGTCTATCTGGATGGTTATTATCTGAGTAAATATGAAATTACAAATAAACAGTATAAGAAATTCTGTGACGAAACAGGAAGGGAATATCCTGGTGATCTTAATCCTTATGCAATGGATAACTATTTTACCGGCTATCCTGATTATCCCGTTGATGTGACTTGGTCTGAGGCCAAAGCATATTGCGACTGGGCTGGTTTAAAACTGCCTACAGAGGCTCAATGGGAAAAGTCGGCAAAAGGCACAGATGAAAGGAAATACCCTTGGGGCAACAGGGATCCTGATTCATTATTGGCAAATTTCGGTTGGATTTATATTGACGGCAATGATGGATATTCATACACGAGCCCTGTGGGAGCTTTCCCTGCAGGCAAGAGTCCATACGGCTTGATGGACATGGCAGGCAATGTGTCAGAATGGTGCAATGACTGGTATGGTTATTACAGGAGTCAAGAGCAGAGGAACCCAATGGGTCCCAACAGCGGGAAACATAAAGTAAGCCGGGGCGGTGCTTGGCACAATAACTGCGGCAATTTGAGAACTTGCATGCGATATTACTCTGAATCGTCAGGAATTCGTCCTGCTCTATATTAAATCCATATTGTGCCAGCTGAAATAATTACAAACAGCGTGAAGCATGCATATATGCATAAATTGTGAATCAATTTGCTAAAAAGGTAATTGAACCTCCACATTATTTTATGCATCTCCAAAAGATTGATTCAGTCTTTCTAATCACTTTCATTATTAAAATGAAGTAGTGCTGTCACAAATAATAGAATATTCCATAATATCAAAACCCTTTCTCTAATAGGCAAATCATATTCCACAGTTCAGGAAGTAATATTGAAAAATATGTAAAATAGTTTATCATATTATGATAATTGAATCATAAGGGGGAATTATGAAACGGACAATTATCATTCTGACAATGGGGTTGATTTTGTATTTATCATGTCAGAACAATAATACGGCCAGTTATTATCAAACAGATTCAGATGAGTTTTACAGGCAAATTGAGTTTGATGCATACAATAAACTCAAATCTGAGAACAATGTAGAGAATAGTGTAAGACAGCATCTCTTTTCCTATTATGTAATTAATCGTGACACCCAAGGCCGGATTATTCATGCAGAATACATAAAGAAGCAGAGGCTCTCAACAGGCGGATTTAATGAGCTTTCGCCAGGCATTGCTTCTTTTACAATTAATTATATGCCGGATAAGGATATCTTTATATGCACAGGAAGGAATGCTGATAAGGTATTAAGCATTTATACATTTGAAAAGGATGGAGAAGGAAGATATGAAAAACGAATAATGACAGATATGCAGAATGGCGCGAAGCAATACATTATATATGAGTATAACAATAAGGGTATACTGATCCGGTCAATCTACTGTGATTCTCTGGAAAACCCCGTGCTTAATCATGAGGATATAGCAGGACATTTTTATAAATATAATAAAAAGGATAATTTAATTTCGGAGAGATATCTGGATATTGAAGGGAATATTACAGTGAAATCAAATGGTATTGGAGGATATAATTATTACTATAATGAGGATGGTCAAAGAATAAAAACAGAGATTGTTGGACCAAACTTCAATATTGTAAAGACCGCAAAATCAGAGTATAATAACGATGGTATGGTCAAGCGGGCTGTTTTTTATGATGCAGGCGGCAATCCCCTCAGCGGAACGGGCAATGTGCCTGTCATTGAATATGAATATGACAGATATGGCAATATGACAGCACTGATTCATAAGAATATGGAGGGAGAGCTTGTTGAAGACAGACAGGGTGTTGCAAAGAGTGAATATAAATATAAAAACGGTAAAATTATTATTAATGAATTTGATAAGGAAGGCAGTCAGGCAATAGGGTTTGAAGTGAAGTAAGAATGTTTGAAGTTTGACGTTTGATGTTTGATGTTTGGAATGAAGAACCCCGAACAGATAAGGTTTGTTGTTTGAGGTTTGGATAGGAGGTTGATAAGGAAGATTTATGAAAGAGAATGAAAGTCTGTTAAATATAAAAAAGGAGAAATATGAATGCAAAAGAACAATCGCTCTTTGAAGCAATAAATAAAAAAAATGCTGAATTAGTGAAGGCATTATTGAATTCAGGGATTGAAGTGGATTGTGAAGATGATATGGGTTTTACGCCGCTATTGATTTCAGAAGATGCTGAAATAACTAAATTGCTCATAGAAGCAGGAGCAAATATTAACAAGCAATTTATTGAGAATGGTTCAACTCCCTTGCACAGGGCAAAAACAGTTGAGATCGCAAAGATGCTTATAGATGCAGGAGCAGACATGAATATCAAGAATGATTTTGGGATGACTCCCTCCAGATTTAATCTATACGGAGACGATAAGGTAATGAAGTATATCAGGCAAAGAATGAATAATAACTGAGATAAAGAATTGCGAACGAAAGAATGTTTGAGGTTTGTGGTTTGGAAGAAATAATCTCGGGCAGAAGAAGGTGAAACTGAGAAGGAAATTTTACAAGGAAGCATAAAGAATAATTTTAACAAGGAAAGATTGTTTGTCTTTAAAGCCGGAATATTATAAAGAAAAGGCATTTGAAATAATAAATTTCAATACAGAGTTCTTCTATCCTGATGAAAATAAGCAGAATGGATTAAATCGTCTGGTCATATTCAGGGAAAGAACAATGAAGCATTCAATTCCAAACGGCTCTGTGTGGTATTATGACAAGAATAAGGATTATAATCCTGATATTCTGGGGGATGATATAGGCTGCGGAGCGACAATGTCTCTATTAAAGCATTCCACTGATATACAAAATGATGATTTTGTCAGGGATGTAATGAAGGTGGTCAGTGAAATGGATGTTCATCTG
>JAXHVG010000287.1:0-2666 GCA_034189245.1 Caldifarciminota bacterium | reverse complement strand
GTAATAGAGAGTATCGGTCTGTTTGACAGTATGTTCGGTTCATATTATGAGGATACTGATTTTTCATTGAGAATGCTCACCGAGACAGATTTCACATTATCCGTTTGTCCAGCTGCTTCAAGTTTCCACAGACCATCTTCATCATGGCAGTATTTCAGCAGAAAGAAGGATTATCTCATACTGCGCAATCAGTATATGATAATGCTCAAATTATTTCCCCTCTATATCATGATTCCGGCATTTGCATATTTATTGAGAACAAGGATCTTCAAGAGGAATATAATGCATATGCTGATACTGGCGAACCTCTTTGCACTGAGTCCTGTTATCCTCTTCAAGCGCATGCTTCATGCAGTGAGGTCTCATAGTGATATCAGCAGGTATATTGTTGAATCTTACAGGCCATTTGAATTGGAGGAAAAGAAGAATGAATATGCTGCTGTTATGGATATGCCTCTTGAGGGTATTGAATTGCCGGAGAGAATAATCATGGGCATTAATGACAACTATATAGGCAGGGGATTCAGTTTTCTCTCTGAAGATTATCCCAAGGGCAGGTATATAAAAAGCAGTGCCTGCATCTTTCTTCAGAATAATAATGCAACCTATATCAAGGTGCATGGTGAAGGCAATGGCATACTGACAGTCAATTCACTGGATTTTACTGTAAAGAGTCAGTTCAGCATATACATCAGGAATGAGAGCAGCAGTGATACTGCTGCAGTGGGAATGCAGTCAAATGACAGAATAAAGATAATAGAAATTGGACTGACTGATGAGAAATTATAGATTTCTCTTTGTATTCAACCGCTTCCGGCCTGCAATCAGCGGATCTGAGATACACATGCATCAGATTGCAGATTCACTGATAAAGAGAGGTCACAATGTGGATGTCTTCACACTCAATGTACTGAGTAATGAGGATTATATCAGATCAAGAGGACCCCTGCCTGCAAGGGAGAATATAGGCGGAATCAATGTAAGGCGTTTCAATGTAACAGCACTGCCCCTGCATAACAGGGTCAATAAATTCCTTGAGCAGCATAGTGTCTTGCCGTATATGACAGGCTACAGGAGGGTTTATTCTATTCCCATGGCAGCAGCACTGCGCAATGTGAAGTATGACTGTATTATCGGAGGCGTCATGCCTTTTGCAGGTGTCATATATCCGGCACTCAAGAGAGCCCAATACTCAGGTGCAAAATCGGGGATCATTCCGCTCATACATCTCGGTGTACCCCATGACAACAGATACAGATACGAGTATTTCTCAAAGCAGTGTCTTGCATTGTATAAAATGGCTGACCTAATTATTGTCAATGCGGAGATAGAGACCAGATTTCTCCGCGATAATGGTTATACAGGTGATATTATCCGCATTAATCCTGTTATTGAAAAGCAGGAGACAGTGAATAGGCAGTTAGATACATTCAATGTCTGTTCACTGGGATTTGCCAATTATGAGAAGGGTGTGGACCATTCCCTCAAGGCATTTGAATTGTTCAGCAGGGGCAAAAGCGATGTAAGATTTATTGTAGCAGGCACTGTGCATAAATCCTATAAAGAGAATGTCTCAGGCAGTGACAAAATCATATACAGGGGCATGATAGCAGAGGAGTCAAAGAAGCAGTTCTTCTCTGACTGTGATGTATATATGCAGCCGTCCATGGCAGAATCATTCGGTATTGCAACACTGGAGGCGCATTCTGCAGGCATCCCTTCTATCAATGCATATTGCTCCGGCTCAATGGAGATAATAAGTCATGGTGAAAACGGTTTCCTCGTGCCATTCGGGGATTACAAAATGACAGCTGAGTATCTCAATAAACTCTACAATGACGTCACACTGAGAAAATCAATGGGTGAGAAGGCAAAGGAGATGAGCAGCAGATACGATTACAATAATCATATTGAAGGCATAGAAAAACTGGAGGAATCATTACAATGAAATTCATACATTATGTAAATAACTATGAAGAGAGGGGAGGCAAGGCACTGTTTGTCAGAGAACTTGCTCAGGATGAAACAATACTCACAATGAATAATAAAGCAGAAGGCGGCAATGCAGTAGAGGTTTCGCAGTCTGATTTTGCCCAGCATGTCAATGAATCTGAAGCAGACACTCTGATACTGCATGATATAATAGATATAACTGCTGATATGCTTGAAAGCATTGAGAATAGATCAGTCATTACAATAATCCATGACTATTATCCTGTATGCGAGAGATACACACTCATTAATAACAGGAATAATCTATGCAGTGGTCCCTATGCCAATAACTGTATATACTGCTATATTTATAAATTCCCGATAATCAAATTCTTCCACAGGAATACTCAGAATATGCTCATCCCTCTTATAAAGCCCCTGAGCCCCACAATGAAGTACTATTCCTCCCGTCTTGAAAACAAGAGGAAGGTTATGGATAAAATAGACAGCATAGTATTCCCCACTGAAAAATCCAGAAAAATACTGATGAGATTCTTCAAGTCCGGTAAAGAAAAGGCAGTTGTTTTACCCCACTTCCAGCAGGAACTAAGCTGCAGCAGGAAGAAGCAGGATAAACCGGTCTTTGCATTCATAGGTCATGATGCCTATCACAAGGGATTCTACATACTGGAAGAGGCGCTTGAAAAATTGACCAATAAGCATATCAGGGTGGA
>JAXHVG010000286.1:0-2879 GCA_034189245.1 Caldifarciminota bacterium | reverse complement strand
CTTCTATGATATTGACCATTTCTCTTGACCTGTATTTGCCTCTTATTGAGGGAATTGCACAGAAAGAGCATCTTCTGTCACAGCCCTCTGATATCTTTATATAGGTATGGTATCTGCTGAATGGCTTCCTATTCTCCTGCTCACAGTAAACAGTATCACTCTCAATGAGTGAAACATGTTCATTATTCCTGAATGCACGGTCAATATCACCTGCAAAACGGGCCGGCTCTATGCCTGCAAATATCTGAACCTCCGGGATTTCCTCTGCAATACCGGGGTATCTCTGAAAGAGGCAGCCTGTGACTATTACCGGTTTTTCACTGACAAAAGTGAATATCTCCTCAATGGACTCCTCTCTTGCATCCTCAATAAATGAGCAGGTATTGATTATGATGACATCAGCACTTGACGGGTCTTCAGTCATACTCCAGTTATACCGGGATAATGCACCTGCCAGGTATTCAAAATCCGTCTGATTCTTCACGCATCCCAGTGAAAGAGGATAGAATGTAATATTACTGCCTGATTCTCTCATGTTCCACCTTTATCCTGTTGAGCAGATCTGTTCTTGTAGCAAGCAGTTCGGCCCTCTCCAGCAGCATACGGGCATATTCCCTGTCATTATTGAGATATGCAGAATGACTTGCCTCTATGAGCAATTCTGCTGCATTGTCGCGCTCTTCTCCGAAGAGCTCCGCACCAGTGATAAGTACATTGACAGATGCTTCATAATTCTTGAGATTCCTGAGCAATATGCCCTTCATCAGCAATAGATGAGCTCTCAGTGAACTCTTCTCCTGCGGTGAGGTTTTCTCTATCAAATCCTCCATTTCATCAAGTTTCCCGCTTTCCTTATAATAATCAGACAGTATAATGAACATTGAATCAATATATTCGTTCTCGGATTGGTTTGTATTTCCAATTATATTCTCTATCAGTATAACAGCACCCTCGGGATTGTTCATCGTGAACAATGCCTTTGTAACAGGAAAGAGCACTTCGGGATTGTCATCTTCACCCTCACTGGAATATATAGTGTAGAAATCCACAATGCGCTCATATATCTCCAGTTCATACATCTTTGCAATGATTTTCTCTATAAACCGGGCTTTTGCTTCAGGAAACTGTCTGACAAACCTGTCCATGATATAGTACAGTTCATCAAAATGCTCATAGAATACAATATAATCAATCAATTGATTAAAGAGCTCAGGTGTTTCTTTGTCAGAGGGAAACTCATCAATATACTGTTTGAGATAATCCAGTTTTTTTGCATTGTCATTAGTATTATTCAAGATCTGCAGATATACCTCATTCCTCAGCGGATTATTCTTCTCATTATTTAGAAACTGCTCCCAGGCAGTTATGCTGTCAGGATATACCCCGCTCTTATAATCAATAAAATACTTCATCTGAACGAGTTTATCCACAACAAATTCAGGATTCTCAATTGAATTGATGTATTTTAGTGCATTGTCATACCTATGCAGATAGAAGTAACTCTGAGCCAGTATCTGATATGCATAAGGTGTGAGGAAATCATCGGGATACTCATCAATAAAACGCTCAAGTTTCTCTATGGATTTACGGTATTTACCATCAAAGAACATGCCCTTGCCGTCAAGGAACTGTGCATTCCTCTCATAATCAGAAGGTATGAGCGGATTCTTGACATAAGAGAGATACTTCTCCATATTGCTGTAATCTCCCAGCATGAAATAATTCTTTCCTATGAGATAATACGCATTACCCTTTAATACACTGTTCTTGGATTTTTCGGCTACTGTCTTGAGTTCATCTATGCTCTTCCTGAAATACCCTTTCTTGTACAGTATATCGCCTTTCATATACAGTACATAGTAGAATTCAGCTGACTGCTGATAATTATTTATGAAGAGATCGGCATAATCAAGAGCATTATTGTACTCACTTTTTGAGAGCAATATCTCTGTCAGCAGTATATATTTTGACGGCATAATCTGCTTATTTGAAACAGACATCAGCAGTACTGAGGCAGAATCAACATTACCCTTCCTGTAATTATCAACAGCCCTGATATACATTGAATAATCATCATTATTACTGCCGGCAATTGCAAGTGCACTGTCATAATGACCTTCACTGTACAAAATAACAGCTTCAGTGATATCCATTATACTGTCCAGTCTATGTTCATCCAGTTCACGTATCAATGATATATATACATATGCACTGTCATAATCTCCATCTTCAAAGAATGACCGTAATTTTATGAAATGTTCTATATAATTACCGGATTGCATTCTCGTGAGACCGGAATAGAGCTCTTTTCTCTCCAGAGAGAGCATCTCGCCTGTATGGGTTTTAACTGCGCCCTTATACTGACCATATGTGAGCACCTCTATCATCTTCACTATATCATGCTGGGTAATGTCTGACCTGAGGAGCAGGTCTCTGTTGGAATATGGCCTGATTGAGTCCATTATACCGTAGAATTTATTAATATCTTCACCACTGCTGGATATGCCTTCAAGTATGCCTGCCATTATCAGAACAGGCAGAACCATTATAATAATCAGTTTTCTCATAGTATTTTATTTTATCATAATTACCTGTATTATCAAGAAGCAAGGGGCAAGTGTTAATCCCAATTTGTATTTCAACATAGGATATTTTCTATTGCCTCTCTGCATTTATCGGGTTTATTTACAATCAAGTTCTCTTTAAGGCGGAGGACAGTCCATCCGTCTGCCTGGAGAGCAGTGTCTCTCTTTTTGTCATATTCTCTCTGACCGGGTGTTGAATGACTGGCTTTACCGTCACATTCAATATCTATCTTACTGTCTTCTCTTACAATTGCAAAATCCAGCCTGTAGTACTTTGCATTCTCAAGAGGCACA
>JAXHVG010000285.1:0-2141 GCA_034189245.1 Caldifarciminota bacterium | reverse complement strand
GGGAATTATTTGCAGGCAGCCGGCTCAGTGAAGAGAGGAAAGAGATGCTGATGGAATATGCAGTGAAGAGGAATGGTATAGAGCATTTTGAAGACATAATGATAAAATATGCCGTGTATTTCCCTGACAGTAATCTCTCTTATCTCTTTAATGGCACTAGTATGGAGGATGATTATCAATTATATTTCAGATCACTGAGTGAGCCGGGTCTTTACTCCAATATAGATAATGAAATACTGCGCCTTGCATCCGGTATCTATAATGGCAGACAGTATGAGACAGATGATTTCAGTGAACAATATACAGGCAGTATTGTTATGCGTTATCTGGAGATGATGTATATGCTGTTTCAGTCAAGTGAGGGTGAATTCAAACGCATACTATCCTATTTCCTTCTCGCAGAAAGTAATTACACAGTGAGGATGAGGCTTGTGAAGATGCTTCTTGTGAGTAATTATATTGATGACGGCACATTCCTCAGATACTATTATACAGGCAGCAGGGACAAGTATGAACAATTCATTGATCTTATTGCACCCCGGTCACCACTTGCATATGAGTTGCTTCTTGCTTCAGGTGAAATTGAGAAGGCAGACTCAGTGGCGTCTGATTTTACCGGTGCTGAGGACAATGTAATGAGGATAATTATTGATATGGAACGCGGCAGGGAGACCAATATTGAATTGTTCATGAAACAGTATCCCGAGTATCCGCTCAACAGTATATTAATGGAGTTTGCTGATGAAAGCAATTAGTGTTTTAACCGGAATACTCATCTCTATTCTTATTGCAGGCTCCGGCATACTGATACCAATGGATAATGAACAGAATGATCATCTCAAGGCATACGGCATTGTATATAATATGCTGCAGAAAAATGTCAAATCACAGTGGCTGCTCGGATACAGGGGCGGTTCATTTATTATTGAAAGCAGTGATGCAATACCGTTATGCAGTGAGAGGGGAGTTAATTTCTTTGAGATCACTGAGGCGCGGAAATCAGAGTTGCTGAGTTCAATGGAGGAAAATGGGCAAAAAGCAGTACTGCTTGAAAAAGCGCCCCGTATTGCAGTGTATTCCCCCCCTGACAAGGACCCCTGGGATGATGCTGTGACACTGGCATTGGAATATGCATCCATTGAATATGATGTTATATATGATACGGAGATTCTCAATGGCAAGCTCTATAAGTATGACTGGCTTCATCTTCATCATGAGGATTTTACAGGCCAGTTTGACAGATTTTACATATCGGCATTCAATACCCCCTGGTTTCAGAAGATGTACAAGAGAGCAATCAATACAGCAGAGAAGCTCGGTTACAGTAAATACTGGGAAATGAAGAGAGATGTTGCCGTACAGATAGTGGGTTATGTGGAGAAGGGCGGATTCCTCTTTTCAATGTGCTCGGGAACCAATTCACTGGACATTGCGCTTGCTATAGGCAATCAGGATAATATACCGGCTGTACTGGACAATGACGGAATGGAGACAGTTGAACCGGATTATTCCGGCACACTTGCATTTGAGGGATTTGAAATGAACAATTCTTCAACACTCAATCTTGCTGATATCAATTATGAACCGCCTGAGAGAATGCTGTGGCAGAATCAGAAATTCAAGCTGAGGGTCTTTGCACCCCGGATTGATCCTGTTGAAGCAATGCTGACGCAGAATCACAGAATCTATATTGATGAATTCCTCGGAAGGACAACTGCTTACAGGAAACAGAGGATAAAGGGGGATGTCGTGATACTTGCTGATGCATGCGACAACAGGCTTGCAAAATATATTCACGGTAATTACGGAAAGGGATTTTTTACATTCTTTGCAGGCCATGATCCTGAGGATTATGTGCATTATGTCAATGATCCCCCGACTGATCTCAATCTGCACAGGAATTCCCCCGGATACAGATTGATTCTCAATAATGTGCTCTTCCCTGCTTCAGGACAGAAGAAGAAAAAGACATAGAGAACAGGAACACACAATTGCATAAAATGTCCTGTTCCGGCAATGACAGGCTTGACTTATTTGCCGGGAATAATAGAATCATTAAAAAGGGGTAAAATGAAATACTGCGTCAACTGCGGAAAACAGATTGATTCCAAAGCTGAGATATGCCCCCATTGCGGTGTCAG
>JAXHVG010000284.1:0-5848 GCA_034189245.1 Caldifarciminota bacterium | reverse complement strand
CGTTTCCAGACAGTACATATAAAGGAGCTCAGTGAGGAACAGACACATGTGATACTCTCCAAGATAAAGACAAAGTATGAAAATTACCATAATGTCAAATACACACAGGGTGCACTGGAGAATGCAGTGAAACTCTCGCAGTCATATATCACGGACAGGGTCCTGCCTGATAAGGCAATTGATGTGATTGATGAAGCCGGTTCAAAGATCAGCATGCATTATTCAATGGGTGTGACGAGAAAACTCGGTAATCTTGAAGATGAATTGAAGGAAGCCAAGAAGAAGAAGGAGTACTATGCATCAATGGGCAAATATTCTCAGGCAGGTGAAATGAGGAATAAACAGCTGGATATCCAGGCAGAGATAGAAAAGCTCAATGGTGAGAAGAACTCCGCAAGGGACAGGCTCACTGTTGATACACAGATCATCAAGGAAGTCATTTCACTCTGGACAGGTGTGCCTGTTGACAGGATGACAGTGGAGGGCAAGAAGGAGATACTCAATGTGCAGAGCAATCTCAATAATTCCATTGTAGGGCAGAAACATGTAATTGATGTGATAACCCGTTCCCTTAAATTAACAATGATGGGTCTCAAGGATTCTGTCAAACCGCGTATGTCACTGCTCTTTATAGGTCCCTCAGGTGTGGGCAAGACATTTATTGCCAAGGAGCTGGCAAGGAATCTGTACTCCCGGGCTGATTCATTCATGCGCTTTGATATGTCTGAATATTCATTGGAGCATGAAGTGGATAAACTGATTGGCTCACCTCCCGGATTTGTGGGATATGAAGAGGGCGGCCGTCTCACTGAATTTGTCAGAAGAAATCCCTACTCACTACTGCTCTTTGATGAGATTGAGAAGGCGCACCCCAAGGTTTATAATATATTTCTTCAGATGCTTGAAGAGGGGCAGCTCACTGATTCATTCCATAGAATGGTGGATTTCCATAATACAATTGTTATATTCACATCCAATGTCGGTACATTCAAACCCGGTGAATACAGGAATATCGGTTTCTCCGGTTCACTTGGTGAATATGATGAGAAGATGAGGGAGAGACTGCTTGAAGAAACGAAAAAACAGTTCCGCCCTGAATTTCTCAATCGTCTGGACAATGTCATTGTATTCAATAAATTATCCAAAACCTCCATTGAAGAGATATTCAGAGCTCATCTTGACTCAATGAGGGAGAAATATGTCCGGAAGGGGTACAATATAGAATACACCCCCGAGGTGCCTCTATTCCTCACAGAGCAGGACTACAGTGAAGAGTATGGTGCAAGGGTTGTGGACAGGAGTATTGAAACCAATATAGAGTCACTGATAACTGACCTTATTATTGACAGTGATTTCGGCAAGAATAAGGTTCTCACAATCTGTGTTGAGGATAATGAACTGAAGACAGAAGTTGAGGACAGAGAAGAAGAAAAAATAGAAACACAGGAGGAGATTTGAAGTATCGCCTGACACTGCTTACAGTATTGATAATCATGACAATCAGCATTTATGCACTTGAAGATGCAAGGATTATTGATATACGCGTTGAGAACAATAATTATTCATCCAAGGAATATATCATAAACCGTTCCGGTCTTGATGTGGGGCCTGCTCCTCAGCCGGAAATAATCAAAAGAGCTGTAAGAGACCTCTACTCAACAGGCATATTTGAACAGGTTGAGATATATGCTGAGAAAACAGGCACAGGCAATGTGCTGATAATATCCGTGATGGAGAACCGCAGGATTGACAATATACTGATAAAGGGCAATAAAGCAATCAAGAATGATGAGATAAAAGATGTGATTGATATCCGCGAGGGGAATTTCATTTCGGACAATATGCTCTTTGAAATGCAGGATAAAATAGAGCTGCTCTATGAGGAGAAGGGGTTCCTCAATGCAGAAGTCAGTATTGAAACAAGCGATATAGCCCAGTCACGTGCAGACCTCATAATACGCATTGAGGAGAATAAACAGGTCCGCATAAGGCATATTGAGATATTCGGCAACTGGGGTATTACTGATGATAAGGTCAAATCAAGGATGAATATCAAATCAAAGGCACTCTTCAGGGGCGGTATATTCAAAGAGAAGGAATTTAAGGAGGATAAACAGACAATAATTGCTGTAATAAAGGAGAATGGTTTTCCTGATGCAGAACTTGACTCTGTTGTAAAGGATCTATCCTATGACAAGAAATGGCTCACACTCAAGATATATGTGACTCAGGGGGATAAATACTATTTCGGGACATTTGACTATTCGGGCAATGATGAAATTGAAGACAGGGTAATAGAGCGTTTTATATCCATACGGCCCATGACAAAATTCAATCAGAATACACTTGATGAAATGGTTGGAAGGATCTATGAGTATTACATGAATAACGGCTTTATATATGTTTCTGTTGAGCCCCAAGAGGAGAGGACTGATTCTGTCATTGATTATCATCTCAATATAACAGAGAATAAACAGGCAGTTGTACGGTTTATTGATATACTGGGTAATGAGAAAACAGAGGACAGGGTTATAAGACGTGAGATCCTGGCACGTCCCGGCGAAATATTCAGAAGGAGCGAGGTTGTTCTGTCAAGCAATAATCTCTACAGGTCAGGACTGCTGGAGAATGTTATGATAAACCCCAGACCCCTGCGTGAAAAGGGAATGGTGGATATTGAATTTGATGTAGTGGAGAAGGAGACAGGACAGTTCAATATCGGTGCCCAGTATAATCAGGTTGACGGTATAACCGGTAATCTCAAAGTCGGTCTCAACAATATTATGGGCAAGGGAGTTTCATCAAGCATACTCCTTGAGAAGGGTCAGCGCATAACCAATTTCAATGGCTCATTTACTGAGCCGTATCTGATGGGCTATCCTGTTCTTCTGGGTGTTGACGGTTATTATATTACAAAGGACTATACATATTACAATGACAGGAGGACAGGAGGCAAGATAAGAACAGGTTATACACTGTCGGAGAGATTCTCCACAAAAATTTACCTCACCTATAAACTGGAAAATGTCCATCTCTATACAGATACAGCTGCTGTGCAGTTCCTTGATCCCTGGATACAGGACCAGCTCGGTGATCCCAAAATGCTCTCTGAATTATCGCCCTCAATTGTGAGGGATACGAGGAATCATTCACTCTATCCCACTGCAGGTCAGCTTACCGGACTGTATCTCAATTTTGCAGGCAGTGTACTGGGCGGTCAGATAGATTACTGGAAGATAAGCGGTGATATCAGGCATTATCAGAATCTACCGTGGAAATTTGTGCTCATGACAAGAATGTCATTCGGTGTTGTTGACGGTTACTCTGATCCCAATACAGTGCCCCTGTCAGAGAGATTCCGCCTGGGCGGAGTAGGATACTGGGGCTTGAGGGGATACTATGACAGGGGAGTAGGCCCCTATCTTGATGCATACTGCATAGGGGGAAGAGGCGCCCTGCTTGCCAATATTGAACTGAGGATGAAGCTCAATGAACAGGCATATATACTTGCTTTTTATGACATAGGCAATGCCTGGGAGAATATGACAGAGGCATACAACAATAATTTCACGCCCCTCTATCAGGGAACAGGTCTCGGTGTGCGTATGGAGATACCCATGATGGGTATTCTCGGCATTGATCTGGGTTACGGATTCACTGATACGCGTCATGCAGGCGGTCAGAGATGGGAACCGCATTTCCAGATAGGAACAACATTCTAAGGGGTTTATTATGAAGAAATTGTATATACTGATTTTCATACCATTGATTGCAGTTATTCTTATGGGACAGTCCAAAATAGGATATATAAACAGCCGGAGAATATTCAATGAGTACAAGGGTATGGAGGATATCAACAAGAAGATATCCAAAGAGATGAATCAGTGGAAGGAAGAGATAACCCAGATGGAAAATGAGATAATCAAATTAGAACGCGAATATGCAAATGAAGCGCCCATGCTGTCTGAAGAGGCGAAGATAAGAAAGAGGGATGCAATCAACAAGAAGAGGGACAAACTCAATGCATTCATAGAGACAATATGGGGGGAGAACGGCAAGGCAACAACAATAAACAGCCAGATGCTCACCCCTGTCATTGAGAAACTCAATGAGGTATTGAAGGAGATTGCAGAAACTGAGAGCTATGCTGCTATATTTGATATCTCCGAGGGCAATGTTATATACATAACTCCAGAGAACAATCTGACAGAGAGGGTCATTGAAGAACTCAATAAGGAATTCTTTGTACCTGTGCAGAAGGTCAGGGACTATATTGTTTATGATTTTCTTGCAGAGGATAAGGAAACGAGGAATGAACAGTATCATATCAAACTGGCCACAAGTCTCTACAAGAATCTTCAGGTGGAGAATAAAATTGAGGCAATCAGCATAAGGGAGGTCAATGCACTGCTTCAGAACAGGGGTGTTACAGACATAGAGGATATGACAATACAGGACAGGATAAATTACGCCACTGAACTTGAGGCTGATTATGCTGTATCAGGCAGTGTATCCATGTCAGGAAGCAGAATCATCATGAAGGTGGAGGTCCTGGATATCAGGAGAAGGACACTGCTCAAGGATATTGAAAAAGAGGCAGACGGTGACATGGATTTTGACAGTAAGGTCAGTGAAATAATTACAGAAATAAAGAAACTGATGGAGGAGGGAAAATGACACAAGAGATAGATATATTCAGAATAATGGAGCTCCTTCCCCACAGATATCCCTTTCTTCTCATAGACAGAATTGAGAGTTATTCAGACACAGAGGTGACAGGCCGCAAATGCATTACAATGAATGAACCGTTCTTTCAGGGGCATTTCCCGGATCATCCCATAATGCCCGGTGTGCTCATCATTGAATCACTGGCACAGACAGGTGCAGTATTCCTCGTCAATGAACTGGATAATCCTGATGATTATATGCCGTACTTTGCAAGAATCAACAATGTGAAGTTCAAGAAACCCGTTAGACCGGGTGATGTGCTGATAAATAAATGCAAACTTGTTTCAAGCAGGAATAATGTGCTGAAGATTGAAGGCAAAGCGTATGTTGACGGTAAAGTCGTCTGTCAGGGTGAGTTCACAGCTGTTCTGATGAAAAAGGAGGATGATTGATAAGGATTTACAATACACTGACAAGAGAGAAGCAGGCATTCAAACCCCTTGAAAAAGACAGTGTATCACTCTACTCCTGCGGTGCAACTGTGCAGGGCAGACCCCATATAGGTCATATGAGGGCAGCAGTCACTGCAGATACAGTAAGGCGCACACTGAAAGAAGCCGGCTACAATGTAGAGAGTGTCTATAATTTCACTGATATTGACGATAAATTGATTGAGAAGATGGCTGAGACAGGGAGTGATTACAGGAAGATAGCTGAGGATAATATCAGATTATACCTCAGTGCAATGAAAAAGATGAATATAGAGCCATTCACATACTATCCCAGGGCAACGGGCCATATACAGGAGATCATAGAAATAATAGAGAAACTCATTGATAAGGGTTATGCATATAATGCTGACGGCAATGTGTATTTCTCCGTTTCATCAGACAATGATTACGGCAAGCTCTCCGGTAAAAAAACCGAGGACCTCATTGAAGCCAAAAGGGTTGAAATGTCAGAAGGCAAGAAACACCCCTTTGATTTTGCATTGTGGAAGAAACATACATCAGGTGAGCCGTACTGGCATTCACCATTCGGCAGGGGCAGACCGGGATGGCATGTTGAATGTTCTGCAATGAGCATGCATTATCTCGGTGAGACATTTGATATACATACAGGGGGCGAGGACCTCATTTTCCCCCATCATGAGAATGAGATTGCCCAGAGCGAATGCGCG
>JAXHVG010000283.1:0-4352 GCA_034189245.1 Caldifarciminota bacterium | reverse complement strand
TAAAAACCTGACAGTAATTCTCACACTATCTGAGTGCTGCTCTGTCCATATACTGTCTATAATAGCCCCGGACCTGTAAACACTGTTTGCATATCCGGGGGTAAAACTGTCAGAGGGCAGCCAGGTATTGTAATCATCACTGTAATAGGGATTGATTCTCTCCATTGACACCCCGTCACCCGGGTCATAGGGGAAACCGTCTTCCTCATCAGGTGTCCCGTATGTACTGAGTATATTGCTGTCATTATCCATGAGCATTATACAGTCATTTGCAGACAAACCGTCACCTATTGTAGTATTACCAACTGTAAATATATATGCAGAATCGGGTATGCTGTAAGGCATATAATAGGCACTGTCGCCAACCATAGTGTATTCAGGGTCAAGGATTAGACCGTATGAATAGGGAGGGAGATACTCTTTACTGACAATACCGCCCGGGAAAAGCCCGCTGTCAGGCCACATTACAATATTGTCCACAGCATCATAATCTGTTATCATTAAATCACCTATAAATACAGTATCCGTCCCGCTATTATATATTTCAATATACTCATTCCTGTCACCGGGCGCACCTATGCCCGAGTCATTGCCTTTCACATTTGCCATCACCTCATTGATAACAGGATTCCCAGCAAGAATGACCGGTAATAATATTACAAAAAGAAGCAATTTCATACATATATATTGAATTATTTAAGAGATTCTGTCAAGGTGCAATTGAGTTTTTATAACAATAGACAAATAGCAACAGCATGCTGCAGAGAGTGAATACTATATAAGTGGATAAATAGAATGATTTAAGCTTACAGGTACTGTTATTCTATTGACATTACCTATCAAAGCATTATAATAATATTATTCAAAAGATAATACCCGTAAGCAGGTGGACAATGTATTGGGAAGATGAATTAAAGTATAATATTACATCACTGGAGCAATTGAGGGAATATATTGACATGTCCCCTGATGAGGAAATAGAGATAGCAAAGGTCATTAAAAAACACCCCATGTCCATTACCAGATACTATATGAAGCTAATTGTACAGAACAATACAGTGAGCCCCGTATCCCGTATTGTCATACCGTCGTGTGATGAAAGAGACAGGCTCGGTTCTTATGATACAAGCGGAGAAAAGCTCCATACCAAATTCAGGGGCTTTCAGCATAAATACCCTCAGACAGCATTGATACTTGCCACAAACAGATGCGCATCATACTGCAGATTCTGTTTCAGAAAGAGAATGGTTGGTCTGGGCAATGAGGAAGTGCTGCATCGTCTGGACAATGCCTCCGACTATATTAGAGAACATAAAGAAATAGACAATGTGCTCATAACCGGGGGTGATCCCCTCATACTGCCCAATAGTATACTGAGGGAATTTATTGAGAAACTGCTTTCAATAGAGCACATTGATTTCATCCGCTTCGGCACAAGAATACCTGTTGTATTGCCTTCCAGAATACACAGTGACAGGGAATTCCTTGATATGATTGACAAATACAATAGTCCGTCCAAGAAAATATACTTTGTCACGCACTTCAATCATCCTGATGAGATCACCGAAGAATCCTCCCGGGCAATTGCAGAACTCATCAGACGCGGCAGTGTGATTTCCAATCAGGCAGTCCTTCTCAAGGGAATCAATGACAATCCCCGAGTACTTGCACAGCTCATGAAATCACTGACACGCACGGGTATTGTTCCCTACTATATATTCCAGTGCAGACCTGTCAAGCATACCGGAAAGAGATTTCAGACAACACTGAAGGATGGTTATGAAATTGCGGCAAAGACCAATGCAATGCTCAATGGGCATGCAAAGAGATTCAGGTATATTATGTCTCATAAAATAGGCAAGATAGAAATACTTGCTGTTGAAGGCAATACAATATTTCTCAAGCAGCATCAAGTTAAAGACATTAAATATGCTGATAAATTCTACAAGAAGAGATTGCCGGACAATGCATCGTGGTTTGATGAACTGGAACCCATTCAATAAACATTTTTCAATTGATTAAATCCCGCTTCCGGATATAATAGATCATTAATGATTAAGGAGGTATTATGTATGGCAAGACAGCAATGCATATCATAGAGAAACTGGAGGGAGAGAGAATAGCAGGCACCCCAAAAGCAAAAGAGGCAGAGAAACTGATTGTTCATTTCATTAAATCCCTGGGTTTAAAGCCCAAAAGGGAATACTTCCACATACAGTCGTCAGATACAGAGCTCAGTATTATAAGAGCAGGCAAGAAAGAGTTTGAATGTCTGCCTATGGGCCTTACTGTTCCCTTCACTGTACAGGGCAAGCTCCTATTCCTCAATTCAGCTGATGAGTGCAGGAGAATTGACATTGACCTGAATAACAGAATCCTGCTTACAAGGAATAAACCAAAGGCAAAGGATTTCCCTCAACTGAAAGAGAAGGGACTCAAGGGTATTATTGTTATTACAAGAACAGACAATCTCATATCTTCATCTCACCTCTCTCACTGGATGATAGAGAAAGAATGCATTATTCCCGGTGCAACTGTCTCTTATGAAACAGGACTGGAACTAATGGGATACAACAATTCCGCAATTACATTACAGGGTAAAGGCAGTACAGCAAAGAGGAAATCGTCCAATATCATTGCTGATATCAAGGGCAAGGAAAATACGGATGAAACAATTATTATCATGGGTCATTATGATACTGTTCCCCTATCCCCCGGAGCATCCGATAATGGGGGAGGGACAGGCATTATTGCGGAATTGATTGAGTACTTCAGCAAGAGACCCGTAAGACGCAATCTCAGATTCATATTCTTCTCAGGTGAGGAGTGGGGACTATGGGGCTCACGGTATTACTGCAGCAGACATAAGAAAGAATTGGAAAAAGTGATTCTCGGCATCAATATTGATGTTGCGGGCGATACTATCGGTTCAGACTTCTCACTTATTACTGCAAACAAGCGGCTTGTCAATACTGTGAAGGATATTGCAGATTTTGAGGGTATGCCTTTCAATATTGAGAAATCAATATACTCATCGGACAATATGCCCTTTGCATTCAACTGTGTACCTACTGTGAGTTTCGGCAGAGCGAGAGGTAAATCGTCCTCATATATACATACAAACAGGGATAATTCACAATTCATCAGTCCGGAGGGCCTTAACAATACAATAAATATTGCTCTTACCCTCATAGAGCGTACGGGTAATGCGAGAATCAATATTGTAGAAAGGGCAATTGACAGTGATATCAGGGATAGGATCATTGATTATTTCAGGGACCGCGGCATAGAAAGAGACAGTATTACAGAGAATCTGCCCTATATAAAAACAAATTAATTCATTGAAAAATCAGAATCTCGCTGTATAATTTATAATTATGAAAATAGCAATAATACACGATTATCTCAATCAGTACGGAGGAGCTGAGAGGGTTCTTGAAACATTTCTTGAGATATGGCCTGATGCAGATGTACATACACTTCTATATGACAGACATCAGTTGCCCGAGCGTATGCATGAACTGGATGTCAACAGCTCTTTCCTCAACAGATTCCCTTTCAGGAAATTTTACTATGAATACCTTATTCCATTCTATCCACTGGCGGTTGAAAGAATTGACACAAGAAAGTATGACCTTGTCATTTCCAGTTCCAGTGCCTGGGCAAAGGGTGCGGTAACAGATATCAAGACATGTCATGTTTCATACTGCTACAATCCCATGCGATTTGCCTGGGACTCCTTCTTCCCATTGATAAAACAGAAGGGTTTTATTACCAAGGGACTTTCCTTCATTATCTCCATGCTGAGAATATGGGATGCAGTCTCTTCCAAGAGACCGGATAAGTATTTCACAATATCTGAATTTGTTCAGAAGAGAATCAGGAAATACTACAATACCCAAGCTGATATAATCTATCCTCCTGTGAATACCGATTTCTTCAAGCCGGACACAGGCAAAAGGCAGGAGGAATATTTCCTCCTCGTAAGCCGTCTGAAATCATACAAACGCATTGATATTGCCATTGAGGCTTTTAATAAACTTCATAAACCCCTTATTATCATAGGAGAAGGCATTGAAAAATCAGCATTAAAATCAATGGCTCATTCCAATATACAATTTCTCTCCGGTATTGATGACAAGACCCTGCTCTCCTATTATCAGAGATGCCGTGCTTTTGTCTTTCCTTCTGAGGAGGACTTCGGCATTGTACCCCTTGAAGCACAGTCATGCGGCAAACCGGTGATTGCATACAGAGGGGGCGGCTCCATGGAGACAATTATTGAAGGAGAAACAGGTGAATTCTACTATCCGCAGAATGCCGATGCACTTGCCCGCACTGTTGAAGGTTTT
>JAXHVG010000282.1:0-5625 GCA_034189245.1 Caldifarciminota bacterium | reverse complement strand
GAGAGATTTATTTAATGTGAATAGGCGGCCAAAGACCGTGTGATACGTGTGATTCGTGTGTTTCGTGTGACTCGTAAAATCAGTTACAAGTTTCAAGTTACAGGTTACAAGTAGGGGCGGGTGGCGAACCGCCCGGAAAGGATGAGGGCGGATAAGGAGATTGCCGCGTCGCTTTGCTCCTCGCAAGGACAATGTCGTAAGGCGTGTTGCGTGATGCGTAATGCGGAAGAAGGTAAAAGCCCAAAGGTAAAAGAAAGAAAGAAAGCAGGGGAGAAGTAAGAGACGCGGGACACGAGACACGAGTCCACCGGCTGACGCCGGGTTAAAAGTTGATGGTTTATGGTTGATGGTCAATGTGAATAGCCCGCCATGAAAGACCGTACAACGTACAACGGCGTGTGCTGAGCGGGAAGAACAGGATTGTGATTAGCGGGGAGAAGTAAGAGACAACACCGTGTGATACGGGTGACTCGTAAAATCAGTTACAAGTTTCAGGTTACAAGGATTATTGTAAGGGCGGAGCGGAAACCGCCCGGATAATAACGTGGGCGGATAAGGAGATTGCCGCGTCGCTCCGCTCCTCGCAAGGACAATGTCGTAAGGCGTTTTGCGTGGTGCGTAAGGCGTGAAGAAAAAGAACGAAAAGAGCAAGAGTCGATAAGGAGATTGCTTCTCTTCGATCGCAATGACTGGGTTTTTGTCAAGAGGGTTTAGGCTACGCCTCAAGTGCCGGGTTGACAAATTTACAAATATAGGACTTTGAAAAAGTTAAGTTATATTATATAGCCATTTAATTTGCTAATTTGTAAAAGTGCCAGGTTGACAAATTTACAAATCTGAGGGATTTTGTAAACCCGCAAACAAGTTTGCTCACGTATAACGGAAAACGGAAAAGGTAAAAGAAAGACCGGCTGACGCCGGGTTAAAAGTTGATGGTTGATAGTCAATGTGAATAGCCAGCCATGAAAGACCGTGTGATACGCGTGACTCGTGTGATTCGATAAGAAGAAGGTAAAAGTTACAAGAAATCGCAAACAAGTTTGCTCACGTACAACATACAAAGTACAACGGGAGACCGGAGTCTGCATTCAGCCGCCAGCTGCCGGTCTCCTGCTATGTGGAGGGTCAGCCATAGAGGGCAGGTAAGAAAAACTCGCAAATGGAAAGGAGGGAAAGAGTAAATGGAAAAGAAGGACAGGCCAAGGATTGTGCGAATTCGTGCGATTCACGTGAGAATATGAGCGAATAGTGTAATAATAAAAAAGGGGGTTGACAAGGAGCCGGAAATAAGTTAGATTAAACTAACAGAAGAAGAATTGGAGTATTATGAAACTGAGTTCCAGTTTGGAAGATTATCTTGAAGCAATACTTGATATAAAAAGAGCATCGGGTAATGTCAGAGTAACAGATATTGCTGAAAGACTGTATGTGAAAAAATCATCTGTCAATTATGCTGTAAGTAAATTAAAAAATCTTAATCTCGTAGAGCATGATCTATATGAGGATATAGTGCTCACTGAGAAAGGCAGAGAAAAGGCAAAACAGGTAAAGGGAAGGCACACACTATTAATGACTTTTCTGCATCAATTCCTTGGGGTTAATAGAAAAACAGCAGAAAAGGATGCATGCAAGATAGAACATGTCATAAGTCAGGATACAGTTGAAAAATTGACAAAATTTGTTGATTTCATGAAATCTCATAAGGATTTTGATTCAAACAGATGCATCAAAATTATGGAAGATAAAGAAATGAAAACAATTGAAAAATAATGCATATAGGGAGCAAGTTTGAATAAGAAAGATAAACAATCATATCCCCTGACATTGGCAGCTGAATATGAAGAAGTTATTGTTCATTCTCTTCATGGGGGCAGACAATTCAGGGGGAAATGCATTAATCTCGGTTTGATTCCCGGAAAGAGGATAATAATTATGAATAAAAACTTCAGAGGGCCGTGTGTAGTAAAGGTAAATGATTCAAAGATAATGATAGGCAATAAGATGCTTTCAAGGATCTTTGTGACAAAGGAATAATTTTTTTAATAATAAGTTAGAGAACTCTAACTCAGGGTGTGTAAGGAGGAAAAATGAATACTGAGTTCAAGCAGATGAAAGAAGGGGATAAAGCCAGAATAGTTGGTTATAAACAGGGTTCAGGTGCGTACAGGCAGAAACTATTATCTATGGGACTGACAAAGGATACCGAGATTACTCTGGTTAAATATGCACCCATGGGTGACCCGGTCGAGATTGAGTTAAGAGGATTTAAATTATCATTACGGAAGAGTGAAGCCGACATTCTTGTTCTGGAGGAGGTGTAGAATGAGTGGAAAAACGATAGCACTTATAGGTAATCCCAACAGTGGCAAAACTACATTATTTAATGGTCTTACAGGCGGTAAGATAAAAACAGGAAACTGGCCGGGAGTAACAGTGGAAAAGCGTTACGGTAAAATGAAGTCAGTTCAATCAGAAATAAATATTGTTGATCTGCCCGGAATCTACTCATTTTCAGCTCATTCGGAGGATCAAAGGATAGCGAGAGATTTTGCTCTAAGCGGAGAGCACAGTCTTATCGTCAATATTGTTGATGCCACCAATCTTGAGAGAAACTTGTATTTAACAACTCAGCTTATTGAAATGAAAGTACCTCTGGTTCTAGTAATCAATATGTGTGATCTAGCCGAAAAGCATAACATTATGCTGGACATAAAGAGAATTTCCAAGAGTCTGTCAATACCTGTGATTGGTATTAGTGCTGTGGATGATAATGATATAGAAGAGGTGAGACAATTTATAGAGAGTTATATTGATAATCCGTCAATTCCTGATATTGAGGTGGAATATCCCAATGAATTGGAATCAGTTATATCTGAAATACAGACAAAAGTAAGAAAGACATCACTTGAAATGTCCGTGGATTCAAGATGGATTGGGATTAAATTGCTGGAAGATGATGAGCGTATAAAGAAAGCTGTTATAGACAATAATGAATTAACACAGGATGATATCAGTGAAAAGCAGGAATATGTGAAAAGCATACTTGATGAAGAAGCGGATATCATATGTGCGGATTACAGATACGGTTTTATTCACGGTATTGTGAAAATGACAGTGGAAAAGCATTCTGATAAGCAGACATTAACTGATAAAGCAGACAGGATTATACTCAATAAGATATTGGGTATCCCTATCTTCCTTTTTATAATGTTTATTGTATTTTGGACAACTATTAATGTGGGCGGGGCTTTCATTGATTTCTTTGATATATTGACTGGTGCAATATTTGTTGACGGCTTTACTGCACTCCTGATGAATATAAGGGCCCCCGATTGGGTAATCACATTTTTCGCCCATGGAGTGGGGGCAGGTATTCAGACAGTATCCACATTCATACCGATTATATTTATTATGTTCATGATGCTCTCTATTCTTGAGGACAGCGGGTATATGGCGAGAGCGGCATTTGTCATGGATAGGCTGATGAATAAACTCGGTCTGCCGGGCAAGGCATTTATCCCAATGGTTCTTGGATTCGGATGTACAATACCGGCAGTAATGGCAACCAGGACAATAGAGAGCAAGAGGGACAGATTCCTAACCATATTCATAACGCCGTTTATGTCATGTGGTGCGAAATTGCCCGTATATGCACTTTTTGCAGCAGCGTTCTTTCCCGCAAAGGCATCACTGATTGTATATCTTCTATATCTCATTGGAATGGGATTTGCTATATTAACGGGATATTTACTTAAGAAAACACTTTTCCGCGGAGAAAAGTCATATTTTATCATGGAACTCCCACCTTATCACAAGCCGAGACCAAAACATATTTGGATACATACCCGGGATAGAATGAAAGGATTTGTCTTCCGGGCAGGTAAGGTCATTATTCTTGCTGTCATTGTATTGAGTTTTATGAATACAATAGGTACAGACGGGACCATAGGCAATGAGAATACGGGCAAGTCCGTTCTGGCGGCAGTGGGTAAAACAATTACCCCTGTATTTAATCCTATGGGCATAGAACAGGACAATTGGCCTGCAACTGTCGGATTATTCACAGGATTATTTGCCAAAGAAGCTGTGGTCGGAACATTGAATTCTCTATATTCTCAAATGGGACAAAGTGAATCGAATAATAAGGGAAAAGATGAATTTAATTTCATGGACAATGTTAATTCCGCATTCATATCAATTGGTGAGGGAATCAGCGGTATTTGGAGCAGTATTGTTGATCCACTCGGGCTCTCTGTAATGAGTAATGCTCCGGATGAAGATGCAATGGCAGAAGAGGTGGGGGCGGACAGTGCTATGTTCAGTGCATTAAGAAAGCGATTTTCCTATGATGGCAATAAGGCATTTGCTTATTTGCTCTTTATCTTACTCTATTTCCCGTGTGTGGCAGCATTCGGGACCATTGTAAAGGAGACAGGAATTCTGTTCGGCACAATCAATGCAATCTATCTTACAGTAACTGCATGGAACATATCCACATTGTACTATCAATTGACATCAGGCTTTAATATTCTCTGGGTAATCGTTTCAATGGGTTTATTAGGCCTGACAATATTAACATTCATTATCCTGAATAAGAGCCGGTTGATTGATGCAAAACAAGTGGGTGATTAGATGATATTGTCGGAGATAAAGAATATTCTAATGAACAATGAACAGGCCGGTATAGCGGAAATATCCTTTATGCTAAAGAAAGACAAAAAACTTGTAGAACATGCTGTATATATGCTTGAGGAGAAAAATATAATTGAGAAAGTAAGTAATATTAAAGAATGTAACGGATGTCCATTCATCGGAGTCTGTTCTTTGAATACAGAAACTTTATATCGTTTAAAAAAAAACAAGGAGGATTGAATGCGAAAAGTAATCTTAATAACAATATTTGCAATAAGTATTATTGCCATTATGGGGTCTGATCTTGCAGATATATCTGTAGATAACAAATTCTTATACAGTATAACAGATAAAGAGTACGGGCTGGAAAATGAAATCATAATTGAAAAAACTTTTGATAAACTAAATGGAGTAACACCGGGTTTTGAGAACCTTATCTCTTATGCTCCCGGCATTCTATCTGATGAAATCAGTATAGGTGTGATGTTTGATATAAATGAATTTATTGCAGCAGGCGTTGTAAATAAGATATTCTATGAAAACACATTAACATATGGTGTTGACGGGATTGTTTCATTGGGATATGAATCGGAGGCTATCGGACTCTCAGTAGAAGATGAAAATGAATTTTTGTATAATATCTCTGACAATAGTATAGAGTATGTAAACACATTGACTGCAGAAAAGAGCCTTGCGGCAGTCAATAGCAGTGAATTGACATTATATTTTGAAAATGAATTCGTATATTCACCGGATTCAGGCGATTACTCTGACGGACTGCTGATAGGACCGTCATTCTTCGCTGAGCCGATAAATATATACCTGAATTATTCAATTTCATTAATCCCTCAAATCAATCACGGTACAGAAGGAGGCTTTGTTCTGGTTTTCTAATGTCTCCTAATAATGATTCAAACAAATAACATTGTTTCTCCGTCTTTCCTCATAAGAAAAAGTCACTGAATATAACTATTATGAATTGTTTGTTTTCTT
>JAXHVG010000281.1:0-7151 GCA_034189245.1 Caldifarciminota bacterium | reverse complement strand
CTCTTCGGACCAACAGGAGTGGGCAAAACACTAATAGCAAAGACACTGGCTGAAATACTCCATGTCCCTTTTTCAATTTCAGATGCAACCACACTGACTGAAGCCGGGTATGTGGGAGAGGATGTAGAGAATATACTGCTCCGTCTTATTATTGCTGCTGACGGTAATATAAAGAGAGCAGGTGTAGGTATTGTATATATTGATGAGATAGATAAGATAGGCAATAAGAATACAGATAATCCCTCAATAACAAGGGATGTTTCCGGTGAGGGCGTCCAGCAGGCATTGCTCAAGATAATAGAGGGCACTGTTGCCAATATACCGCCCCAGGGAGGCAGAAAGCACCCCAATCAGCAGTATGTTCCACTGGATACAAGTAATATTCTCTTTATTGTCGGCGGGGCATTCAATTCACTGGAGGATATAATAGAAAGACGTCTTAACCGCAGATCAATAGGTTTCAGGCAGGAAGATTCAGAGTCGGATGAAAAGATGGAGATATTCAAGAAAGCTGGACCGAGGGATTTTGTACATTACGGTCTTATTCCCGAATTGGTCGGCAGAATACCCGTATTTGCCCCTCTATTTGAATTGAAAAGGGATGAATTGAAGGATATACTTACAAAACCGGATAATGCGATTATTAAGCAATACAGGGAACTGATGTCTTTTGACGGCATAGAACTTGAATTCACAGATGACTGCCTTGACTATATTGCCGGTGAGGCAATGCATCTGAAGACAGGTGCCCGGGGATTGAGAAATTTGCTTGAGGATTATATGCTTGATATAATGTACGAATTTCCTGACAGGGATAATGTCAATAAGGTTATTATCAGCCGGGAAGTGTTTGAGAAAAAGGAAATGCCTCTTCTAAAATAAGGAGGGCTTTTGAAGTCTGTTAATCCGAAGAAACTATATGTATTGATTGATTATGATCAATTTATGGAGAGTGATATAATAATACCCGGCAAAATAGGGTCTTTTGTTGTAGGTGAGGATGATTTTCCCTTTAAAGCATCAGGACTGAAAGAGAATGACTATATAGCAATAAAATACAGCAGTAGTAACAGACCTGTCAGCGGTCTGTTCTGCAGAATTATCAATATTGATATTATTGGCGGAAATACAGCTAAGATTGCTTTCTATCCTGAGAACTATATTGAATTTACAAAGATCATTGATTATAATCATTACAAGAAAGCAAGGGTCAAACAGATTGAATTCACAAATTATCCTGAGGGAAAGCATGCAGAGGCATTGAAAGAAATACTGAGAGAAAAAGCATTAATAATGATAAAATATCTCAAAAGGGATGTGAGCAGTGAAGTGAGATTGTCAGTAATGAATGAGAACAATATACTTGCACTCTCCGATATGATACTTTCCTTTATACCTGCTGACCGCCGGGATATTAAATCTGTGCTCAGCAATACGGATATTGAAGAGAGGATTAATCTTCTTCTGAAGATTATGGAAGAGAAACTCTCTGTTTATGAGGAAAAGGAGAGAATCTCTCAGCTGGTGAAATCCAATGTATCGGATAATCAGAAAAAATATTTTCTCAATGAACAGCTCAAAGTGATAAAGAAGGAATTGGGTTATTCAACAGGTGTAATTGACGAGAACAGGGATCTCAAGGAGAAGATATACAAGGCGAATATGAGTGAGGAGGCAAATGATAAGGCAATGTATGAACTCAAGCGTCTTGCTGCAATGAATCCCTCCTCACCGGAAGCTACTGTCATACGCAATTATCTTGACTGGCTTATCAATGTACCCTGGTATGAGAAAACAGAGGATAATCTCAATATAGCTCTTGCTGACGAGATACTGGATAAGAATCATTACGGACTGAAGAAAATAAAAGAGAGGGTGCTTGAATACCTGGCAGTCCTTAAACTGTCTGACAATGTCAGGGGACAGATACTTTGTTTCGTAGGCCCGCCGGGAGTGGGCAAAACATCACTGGGCCGTTCCATTGCCCAGTCAATGAACAGGGGATTTGTCCGCATATCACTCGGCGGTGTAAGGGATGAGGCAGAGATAAGGGGGCATAGAAAAACCTATATAGGTTCAATGCCCGGCAAGATCATTCAGATGATGAGAAGGTCGGAGGTCGTCAATCCGGTTTTTATGCTTGATGAAGTGGACAAACTGGGGTCTGATTTCCGGGGTGACCCATCCAGTGCACTTCTTGAGGTTCTGGATCCCCAGCTCAACAATGCCTTTATGGATCATTATCTTGAAGTTGAGTATGACCTCTCCAATGTGCTCTTTATATGCACTGCAAATATTATTCATACAATTCCCCCGGCTCTGAGAGACAGAATGGAGATAATCAATCTCCCCGGTTATCTTGAATATGAAAAGTATAATATAGCAAAGAGATTTCTCATACCGAAGAGTCTCAGCCAGTCGGGTTTGAAATCTGCTGATGTGAAGATACATAATGCGTCATTAAAGGCAATAGTGAAAAACTACACAATGGAAGCAGGTGTCAGAAACCTGGAAAAACAGATAAACAAGATACACAGGAAAGTTGCAAAAAAGAAAGCAATGGGTGTGGGCAAGGGTAAATTCTCAATAAGCAAAAAACAGCTCTCCAAGTATCTCGGTCCCCCGCCAAGGAAGGAGAATCAGCTGAGAAATAAAAAGATGCCCGGTATTGTCAATGGCCTTGCATGGACGAGTTTCGGCGGCAATGTTATGACAGTTGAGGTTCTGGTTCTGCCCGGAACAGGCAAGATGCATCTGACAGGCCAGCTTGGTGATGTATTGAAAGAATCGGCAAGGGCTGCTGTATCCTATCTGAGGAAATATGCTGATAAATACAGTATTGAAGAGGATTTTTACCGGACAAAAGATATACATATACATATACCCGAAGGTGCAATACCCAAAGAGGGTCCTTCAGCAGGCATAACAATAGTAACTGCCCTCTATTCTGCTCTCAAGGGAAAATCCGTCAAGAGGAATTTTGCAATGACAGGCGAGATAACACTAAAAGGTATTGTATTGCCCATTGGAGGTCTTGCCGAGAAGATCGTTGCTGCCCAGTCAGCCGGTATGGAAAATGTGATAATACCCTTTGATAATAAACCTGATTTCAATGAATTATCCAAGGAGGCAAAGAAAAACATTAATGTGCATTTCATCAAGAATGTTGATGATGCATTCAAATTATTGTTTAAATAATTATGGCAGGAAATTACAGAAGCCACCCGGAAAAAATAATACTCGTAGGGTATATTACCATTATACTTGTCGGGACTTTATTCCTTACACTGCCTGTTTCAGTGGCAGATGATAATCCTATTTCATTTATTGATGCATTGTTTACCTCAACATCAGCTGTTTGTGTCACAGGTCTCATTGTTAGAGACACAGAACTGGCTTTTACCGGTTTCGGGCAGTCCATCATACTGATGCTGCTGCAGCTGGGAGGTCTCGGCTACATGACAATCTCAACTGCCCTGCTTCTGCTCATTGGCAAGAATATGACCAGCGAGACCAAACAGCAGACCCAGAATGAATATCAGAGATTTACGGCCCGGGACATCAAGAGTTTTGTTGTCAGGATTATTCAGTTCACATTCATTGTTGAGGCAATAGGGGCTGTTATCCTGTTTCCCCGCATGCTTGCTGTTGTCGGCAGTACCGGGAAAGCTGTGTGGTATTCCGTATTCCATTCAGTCAGTGCATTCTGTAATGCGGGATTCAGTGTTTTTTCCAATAATCTGCTGCCTTTCATGAATGACCCTTATGTGAATATTGTCATTGCATTGCTTATTGTAGTAGGAGGTATGGGATTTGTAGTTCTCGGTGACATATTCAGGAATATCAACAATAAGAGGAAATGGCTCTCTGTTCACACCAAAATAGTGCTCATAACAACAGGTATTCTGATTATTGTGCCATTTATTATATTCCTCTTTCTTGAGAGAAATAATTCGCTGATGCAGCTTTCACTGATCAACAAAATGTCCACAGCACTCTTTCAGATTATCACTCCCAGAACAGCGGGATTCAATACACTGGATATACCCGCACTATCAATGCCTGCACTGTTCCTCATAATCATGCTGATGTTCATAGGCGGTTCCCCGGGCAGTACTGCGGGCGGTATAAAGACAACAACCTTTTTCACTGTTATTTATTCAATATTTGAAAAGATGCGGGGCAAGAGGAATGTCAATGTGATGTTCAGAAAAATATCAAGTGAGACAATACTCAAGTCATTTTTCATATTCACGCTTTCAGTTATGGTAATATTCTCAGGTATATTTCTTTTAACAGTACTGGAGAAGGGATCATTCCTCAAGATAATGTTTGAGGTCTTCTCCGCATACGGCACTGTGGGTCTATCAACAGGCTCAGTGTCAGGGGAAAATATTTCATTTGCAGGCGATTTTACATCCTGGGGCAAATTCATTATAATTGTAATAATGTTTACCGGCAGAGTCGGTATTCTCACTGCTGCCAATGCATTTATCAGTAAATCCAATAAAGATACGGTTAATTATCCTGATACCAAGATAATCGTAGGATAGGAGGCAAAATGAAGAACAACAATATGTTTGCTGTAATAGGACTGGGAAGATTCGGACAGGCTGTAGCTGAAAAACTGGCAGAGATGAATGTTGATGTTATGGCAATTGACAAGAATGAACAGAGGGTTGAAGAGGTTGCCAATACTGTAAGTCATTCTGTTCAGCTCAATGCAACAAATGAGAGCAGTTTGAAGGAAGTGGGTATTGAGGATATCGGGACTGCCATAGTTGCTGTCGGGGAGGATATTGCATCAAGCATTCTCATATGTTCCTATCTGAAGAATGATGCGCATATTCCGAGGGTTATTGCAAAGGCAATTGATACCCGTCATGGAGCTGTCCTGTCAAAATTATCGGTTGATACTGTCATATATCCGGAAAAGGAATCGGGCAGGCGGCTTGCAGAGAGGCTTGTTTCAAAGAATATATTTGATCTTATAGATCTTTCAGACACACATTCAATTGTTGAACTGAGAGCTCCGGAATTGTTTGTTGACAGAACAATTGCTGATCTTGACCTGCGCAAGAAGTACAATGTGAATGTCATTGCCATAAAGAGAAAGACGCCTATTATTGACAGTGAATCCCTGGCTGATTTCAAGGAGGAAACAGTTATTTCCCCAAGAGCTGATGAAACAATTATAAAGGGTGATATTGTTGTGATTATTGGTCAGAGAAAGAACCTTGAAATAATCAAGAATCTGTAATATTATATAAGATATGGAAGAGAAGAAAGAATCTATACTGGAAACTGCCAAATTCTATTTCCTTAATCAGAAATACGACAAGGCAATTGAAATATACAGGGAAGGTCTGGAGTCTTATCCTGATGAACCCCAGCTGTATTTCAATTTGGGAGTTGTGTATGAGAGTATCAATGATCTTGAAAATGCCAAGGAGTGTTTTGAGAAGGTTCTTTCACTGGATAAGGATTTTAAAGCTGCAAGTGATCATCTCAAAGAAATAATCGGTAATTAGAAGAGAGGTCAAATGGAAGATAAATATTCCGATTTCCTGCTTCTTTTGGATATTGAGAAAATTGATTATATTGTCACTGACTCTGATTTCAGTATCATAGAGGATCATTCCCGTGATTCAGCAGCATTGAAGAATGTCAGCAAAAAGACACTGAAGGAACTTTCCGCACAGGAGGCTGCCGGCACTGCATATACAGCAGAACTGTCATTATTTGTATTTAAGGAAAAAACCGCCTGTGTCTTTGTTGACAACAGCTCACTGACATCGGGATTCTCCAATTATCTCTTTATTATAAGCAGCATGCTGAGGACAATTGACGAATCAGTGCTTATTCTGGATAGTGAAAACCGCATTGAATTCATCAATCATTCATTCCGCGATAATTATGATTACAGTATTGATGAAATAAGGGATATGCTCATTACAGAAATAGTAAACCCCCAGTATATAGAACAGATACTTGGAATCCTCAAATCAAAGACAGAAACAACAGTTGAAGCAGAGATTTACTCAAATGCCGGCAAATCATTGCCTGTAATTATTGATATATGCGCATTAGGAAGCAAAAAACTTATCCTCGTGAAGGATAAGCAGGAGGAGGAGATCTACAGCAGGGAAATAGAGGGCCTCAAGAGAATGCAGAAAATGGTCTTTGATTCAATCGGACAGGGCATTCTTGTACTGGACAGGAATGGGGGGGTTCTCCAGTTCAACCAGTTCATGGAGCAGAAATACAGGTTCACACGATCCAAGATGATAGGACGCAATATATTTGATATTGTGACCGACCTGTCTGAGCTCAAACCGGTTTTCCGGGATGTTGTTGAAGACAAGAAGGTAAAGAAAGTGACCAATATGAAGAGATTCTCTCACAGACTGAATGAGGAATTGGTCCAGAATTTCTACGGTTATCCCCTTATTGAAAACAATGAAGCAGTAGGTGTTGTTGTTGTGATTGAGGATTTGACTGAAAAGAAACAGCTTGAGGATGAGTATGAGTCCACGAGGAAGAGAAATGAGATGATCAATGCACTCAATATGATACTCTCAAGAGGCCTTCAGATAGATTTTGTACTGAAAGAAATCGGGGACTATATATTGTCCCGCACATCTGCAGAGAGAATCACAGTGTATGATAAACAGCAGAGCAAATTTATTGAACTTAAGAAATCCAAGGATAGAGTGACCCACAGGGTACTGCCTGACAGCAGAGGGATGCTGAGTGCTGTATCAAAGGTGTCTGACGAGATTCATATAGTCAGAAAAAAGGAAAGAATAGTTGAGATTACAGGAAGAAAAACACCTGCAGAACTCTGTGTTTTCCCGCTTTATTTCAATGACAATTTACTGAGTTATTTTATTCTTGAATCCAATAAGAAGGGCAGTTTTGAGAATCAGATGGAGTTTTTGTCAGGTATAAAGGAATATGCTGTCCATATTATTGATAAGGCTATTATATATGAAGAGAAATTATCCAATCTTCAAAAACTTGAGCTGACGCTGAAAATTTCCCGTCTCCTTTCCAGGACAAAGGAGCCCAAGAAGGCATTTGAGGGACTTATTACTATTCTCAGTTCACAGATCAATGCTGATAATGCATTATTGATGATTAAGTCCGAA
>JAXHVG010000280.1:0-2696 GCA_034189245.1 Caldifarciminota bacterium | reverse complement strand
ATTGGTCTTGCCGATAATCAGGCCGCCTGCATTCCTGATCCTCTCAACAACAGTTGCATCGTAAGGTGAGATGAAGTTTTCCAGTATCTTTGACCCGCATGTCATCCTCAGATTCTTTACAGCGAAATTGTCCTTTATACCGACAGGTATACCGTCCAGGAGTGACTGCGGTTTTTTCTTCTGATATCTTGCGGTTGACATCTCCGCCTCTTCATAGGCAAGATTCTTTGAAAGTGTTATAAAATCATTGATGTCATCATTATCAATTTTTTCATATATATCATCAAGTAGTTCCGGCGGGGTTCTCTCCCCGCAGAGAAATTCCTCATGCAATTGAGCAATATTCACTCTTCCTCCTCTATTACCTTGGGAACCAGTATGAACCCGTTCTTTTCCCTTTTCGCATTGAGCAGCATTTCTGATTTGAGATACGGGCAATTCACCTCATCATCATTGAATATACTGATTGCATCCTTTGTGTAGAGACCCTCTTTTGTCTTATCCGGGCTGACGCTCTGCAGTGTCTTTTCTATGTGCTTGAATATATTGTTTAGCTGCTTTTTGAACTCCTCTGCCTCCTCATCCGACAGATTGATATAGGATAATTCAGCAAGATGTTCCAATGTCTCCTTTTTCATTATACCGTCCTCTTTAGATTTGCATATTTCAGATAGACCTTCTTTGTGCCCAGACCGGGGAATTCTATTATCACTATTGTGCTGTCCCCCCTGCCCTTTATGCCTTTCACCCTGCCCCTGCCCCAGTGGGGATGTATCACTGCATCATTGACAGCAAAAACCGAACTGCCGCCGCGTTTTTTCTTGAATTGAAGAGTTGGTCTCGTTCTTTTCTCTCTTCTTTTTTCAGCATTCTTCACACCGTCAACAGGCAGTTCATTGAGGAATCGGGAGGGCCCATTGTAATTTGTTGTACCGAATCTGTTTCTCATATCAGCATATGTTATGAAGAGGTTTTTTCTTGCTCTCGTTATTGCAACATAGAAGAGGCGTCTCTCTTCCTCCATGCCCCCCTCCTTGTCATAGGAATTGATATGCGGAAAGAGCTGCTCCTCCATGCCGGTGATAAAAACAGTGTCAAATTCAAGACCTTTGGCATTATGTGATGTCATCAGGACAACCCTATTCTCCTCCTCTGAATAATTATCCATATCAGTGAACAGTGAAACTGTATCCAGATAATCTGCAAGTGAGGCATCCTCTGAGGATTCCGCGAATTCATACGCTGAATTGATAAGTTCCTGAATATTCTCCTTTCTTGTTATTGCCTCTATCTCGCCTGATATATTGAGGAAATCCCTGTAGCCCGATTTCTCAACTGTCTTTTCAACAGCCATACCGGCGTGTTCGGTGAATTCTGCGAGTTGGTTCAATATGCCGGCAAGATTCTCCACACCCGAATATGTGCGCGCAGGAATCACATCCTTGTACTCACTGCAGTTTATTATTATTTCATAGAGTGTTCTGCCTGTCTGGGATTTTATTTCCATCAGCCCCTCAATGCCTTTCTTGCCTATACCCCTGCGGGGCACATTGATTATTCTCAGTAATGAATATTCATCATCGGGATTGACCAGTACATTGAGGTAGGCCAGTATATCCTTCACTTCTTTTCTTTCAAAAAACTTCACCCCGCCTATGACAATATACGGGATATCCATTTTCCTGAACATCTCTTCAATGGGTCTGGACTGTGCATTGGTCCTGTAGAGCACTGCAATCTCACTGAGTGACAGACCGGACTGCCGCATTGCATTGACCTTTTCAGCGGCAAACTGCGCCTCCCTTCTCTCATCAGCAGTGCGCACAAGCATTACATCCTCGCCCTTTCCCAGGTCTGACCACAGTGTCTTGCCTTTTCTCTCCATATTGTGGGCAATCACTGTTGAGGCTGCTTTCAGTATTTTCTCTGTTGACCTGTAATTCTGCTCCAGCTTAACAATCATTGTGCCGGGAAAATCATTGTCAAAATTAAGTATATTCTTCACCTCAGCGCCCCTGAACCCGTATATGGACTGATCATCATCACCGACAACTGCAATATGATTGTCCCCTGAATAGAGCAGCTTGAGGAGTTCATACTGGACCTTGTTTGTATCCTGATATTCATCCACCAGTATATATTTGAACATATGCTGAAGGCGTCTGCGGAATTGCTCATTGTCTTTCAAAATATTGTATGATTCAAGCAGCAGGGAATCAAAGTCCAGTGCATTATTCTCACAGAGATAATCCTCGTAAGCATTGTAAACATCGTGAATATATTCCTGCACCCTGCTTTCAGTCATATCCCTGTACTGCAGGGGTGTTATCATCTTATTCTTCAGATTGCTTATAATGCGCCTCACATGCCTCGGATTGAGCCTTTCGTAATTCTTCTCCCTTATGATCTTCTTTACAAGTGACTTGGAATCAGCATTATCGTATATTGTAAAACTGCTGTTCTGTCCCGTTTGTCTCCTGTACATCTTTATCATTCTGACAGACATGGAATGGAATGTACCTATCCACAGACCGCGCACAGGCACATCCACAAGACCCTCAACCCTCTCCTTCATTTCATTTGCCGCTTTATTGGTGAATGTTACTGCAAAGATTGAATAGGGGCTTTCATTCAATTCATCTATAATATAGGCTATCTTACGGGTCAGGACCCTTGTCTTGCCGGAACCTGCGCCT
>JAXHVG010000028.1:0-3380 GCA_034189245.1 Caldifarciminota bacterium | reverse complement strand
CAACTTTATGCCGCACTGTTTATTTGAAAACAAGGGAGTGATTGATAAGGAAAATAATAAATACACATTGTTCCTTCACACGGATTTCAACAATGAGCGTATTGTCCCCAAGACAATAGATGAAGCAATGAATATGATAAGCAAGGCAAAATCAAAGAGGGCGGAGTATTTAATGAAGTTGACTGAAAGACTGGGTTTCAGGGGAGAAGTAGTCAATGACTTTACACACAATACAGTGAGGATTGAAGGTGATTCAGTGATATATGCAAAGGGCTGCATTAATGTGAATGATTCCGGGCAATCGGGTGTTTTGCTTGTGAATCCTGTTATCGGATTAGTTTATTATACTTCGGATTTCAAGAAAACCTCCAGATTTATGCAGCATGGAATATCAATGCTTAAAAAACAGAATTACTACAATGAAATCCCGAAACTGTCAAATAAAAAGGTAAGAGGGTATCTTGTATACAGGCTTCTTGAAAATACCCGTAAAAAGTGTTTAAATGAATGTGAGGATGATTTACATTATTTTAATGAAAAATTTCAATCCGGGTTTGAAAGAATGAAATATGTGCAGCCGCATTTTATTGTGAGGACTAAGGGGTGAAGAATGTTTGAGGTTTGTGGTTTGAAGTTTGATGTTTGGATCATGAACCCCGAATAGCGAATTGCGAACTTCGAACATGCGGGATTGTATGAAGAACAGAGAACTACGAATTGCGAACGAAAGAATGTTTGATGTTTGACGTTTGTTGTTTGATGTTTGGATAAGAAATTAAGAAAGGAAGATTTATGAAAGAGAAAGAAAAAGAATTATTTGATTTTGTTAGAGAGAATGATATTCAAAAAGCAGAGAAGTTATTGAAAGATGGTGTTGATGTGAATGCGCGGGAATTTTCAAGAGGCACTAGGATTCTGCATTATGCCAAAACCAGTGAAGCCGCAAAAATGCTTATAGATAATGGAGCAGAAGTAAATGCGAAAAGCAGGGATAATACTACACCCTTGCATGAAGCAGTAAGAAGGAATTTACCGGAGGTTGTTTCCGTATTGCTTGAAAATGGAGCAGAGGTTAATGAGGCCAACAGTATCGGAGAGATTCCGCTGCATTTGACTAAGAGCAGTGAAACAACGAAACTGCTTGTAGAACATGGTTCTGAAATTAATGCAGCCGACAGTAGGGAAGAAACCCCGCTATTCAAAATAAGCAAATTATCCGTATTTGAAATTCTGATAAAAGCAGGCGCTGATATTACTATAAAAAACTGGAGAGGGGAGACAGTATTACACAGTATTATTCCCTTTGTAATGGACTCTGAACCTGTTGATGCCGGGCCGGGCAAAGAGCAAGGGAAGAGAAAGAGGAGTGATGGCTATCAGATAATAGAGAGATTGATTGAGATGGGGCTTGATGTTAATGAAAAAGACAAGGATTATAAGACACCGCTTTTTGTTGCTGCAAGGCACAATCAAACAGCAATAATCAAATTGCTGATTGATAATAAAGCAGAAGTAAATACAAAAGATAAATACGGGAATACTCCTCTGCATGAGGTAAAAAGCAAAAAAACAGCCGCATTGTTGTTAAAAAACGGAGCAGATATCAATGCCAAGAATAAATATGGAGAGACAGCATTACACAAATCAAATCTGGAGGATAATATAGAGTTGAGCAGGTATTTTATTGAATCCGGAGCAGATATAAACATTATATGCGAAGGCATGAATAGCGGAACGCCTGTATTCTCTGTCAAAAGCCCTGAAATGCTCAAATTAATGATTGAAAATAATGCTGACATTAATATGAGAGACAGTTCGGGACAGACATTATTGCATGAATTTGTACAAAAAACAGAATTTGAACTTGTTAAAATATTATTGGAATACAATGTTGATATAAATGCCAAAGATAATAAAGGCAGAACCCCGCTGTTTTATGCAAGTGTCCTGGATATTGTTGAAGCGCTTATTAAAGCGGGCGCCCTGACCAATATAGCGGATAAATACGGAAAAAAGCCGGTGGACTTTTTCAAAGGCAGATATTTCAACAGGTCCTTGAAGCTTGATAAAGAAGGAAATATCACGGTGAAAAGAGGCAAATACGATATTTGATATAAAGAACTGCGAACAGCGAACCACGAACAGCGAACATGCGGGATTGTATGAAGAACAGAGAACTGCGAATTGCGAACGAAAGAATGTTTGAGGTTTGTGGTTTGGTGTTTGAGGTTTGGGATAATGAACTCCGAATTGCGAACTGCGAATCGCGAACATGGGAAATGTTTGAGGTTTGAAGTTTGATGTTTGGGTGGAAAAGGAAGATTTATGAAAAAGAATGAGAGGCTTTTGTATGAATTTGTGAGATACAACAATCATACTTCAGGAGCAGAGAATTTATTGAGATATGGTGTATATATTGTGAACAAAATTAAATCTAAAGCAAACGACAGCAAGGAAGATGCTTACAATTCAGGAGTCTCCCCTGTAGATGCAAATATCAGGGATATAAATGGTAATACACCAATATTTTATGCAAGAACACCCGGAATGATAAAATTGCTGATAAAATATGGGGCTGATGTGAATGCAGTAAATAAATTCGGAGAAACCCCGCTGTGTTATACAACAAAATTACAATATGCTGAATTGCTTATAGATGCAGGTGCTGATATACAAATGAAAACTAATGCCGGTATAAGTGTCTGCGAGTATATGGGGAAACTGTCGCACAGGAAACTTTCATCTGCAGAAGAATTACTCTTTAAATATGTCAAGGACGATAAGGTGAGAGCAGTGCAAGAATTGATGAAGCTGGGAGTTGATGCCAATGTCCGGGATAAAAAAGGGGATACGCCATTATTCTTTGTTCGGTCTGCAGCAATGACAGAGCTGCTTCTTGAAAGAGGAGCAGATGTCAATGCAATTGGTCTTAACAATGATACACCCATATTCACAGCAGGAAGATATGGTGGCGATCGTGCTGGGATAATAAAATTGCTGATATCAGCAGGAGCAAAAGTCAATTTTATGAATGCATCAGGGGAAAATCCGCTTTTCACGGCGAAGAGTCTTGAAGTTGTAAATATGCTGATTGAAGCAGGAGCGCGAACAGATATCAGAAATAATGAGGCGAAAAGTCTGTTATTCTTTTCAGAAGATATTGAAATCATGAAAAGATACCTGGAAGCAGGTGTTGACGTGAATGCGCGGGAGTCCTTTACCGGTTACAGGATGCTGCATCTTGCCGAGTCAGCAGAAGAGGCTCAAATGCTCATAGATAATGGTGCAGAAGTTAATGTAAAAAACATGTTTGGCGATACCCCCTTGTATAAGTCAATAAGACGGCATTTACCGGAAGTTGTTTCTGTATTGCTTAAAGC
>JAXHVG010000279.1:0-5932 GCA_034189245.1 Caldifarciminota bacterium | reverse complement strand
CTCAAGATTAATGCCTCCGAATGTGGGCTCCAGTGCCCTGACAATTGAAATGAATCTATCCGGATCAGATTCATCTATCTCCAGGTCAAACACATCAATGCCTGCAAATTTCTTGAATAGCACTGATTTGCCCTCCATAACAGGTTTGGAAGCAAGCGGGCCTATATTCCCCAGACCCAGTACTGCAGTGCCATTGGTAATGACACCGACCAGATTGTCCCTGACAGTATATATACCTGAATCAAGAGGATTCTTCTCTATTGCCCTGCAGGGTCCTGCTACACCGGGTGTATATGCCATGGAGAGATCATCTGCTGTTTCACATCTCTTTGTTATGCTTATGCTTATCTTCCCCGGCAGAGGCTCACTGTGATACCGGAGTGCCTTATCCTCATAATTCAAGGGCATTCTCCCTGATAGAACCGAATCTGTCCTTTCCCCCCAGAAGCATGAATATATCCGGGTATATTTTCTTCACAGTACTGCATATCCTGTCTGATATATCCCTTATCTCCCATTGAGCATGACTGTCGCTCCTCAGGCGTGAGAAATGGTATATCTCTCTTGCATCCATTGTTATAATGACATTTCTTCTTGTACTGTTCAGTGCAGCATAAGGCATAAGGGACTTACTGACATTACCGAGTTTCTCAGCGATTGTACGGGACTTCTCATGCATCTCATCTATAATATATTCAGCACCTGCTTCCTTGAGTGTTTCGGGTATTACGGGGCTTTCATTGAAATTATACGCCTGCACTGTCTGACTGGACATCCGGTGTCTCTTGAGCTGAGCATAGGCAGATGCTGAGAGACTCAGTCCGAATGTGAATTTACTGTGTTCAAATATGCGCGGCGGACTGTCCCACATCTCCATACGGGAGAATATCTCCTTGAATATAGATTCCCTCACATCACTCTTGCTTGCCCTGTCTTGAGCTGCACTGTAATCAACACCCCTTTCAAAGAGATACATTGCTGCAATATCCCTGTTGGCATTAGGCGTATAATCCAGTAATTCATTGTCAAATATGCCGTGCCCCTGTGAGTCAATACTATGTCTTAGATGTGCACTGCCCTCTGTGTATTTGATGATTGACGGTGCCAGTTTTCTGACATTGCCGAATAATGCCTGCCCCAGTTCATGCGCTTCCGATATATCACGGGAATTGAGCACAGCAATCATATATTCAAGTGTCCTGCCGTTTACTGTCATACCCATTTGCGTATAGGTTGACAGGGGAAGGACATATCTGGCATCCTCATTTATCTTCTCACTGTCAATATCAGCTGAATGACAGGACTCAATAATACTGCTGTACTGTTCAAAACATTCCCTGCAGAATGCCTCAAATTCTTTCTCCAGACCATATCCCCTTATCTCAGAGGGTATATGGAAATTCTTGTTGAATTTGACATATCTCTGACTCTTTTCAGTGAATGATGCAAGACGGTGATGCTGCAGCATCTCAGTGAGATAACGGGATATATCAATGATGTCAAAATTAAAAACTGCATGTTCAGCTACTGATGCATGCCCCAGACCGAATATGATTTTTTCATTTGATTTCCTCGCCTTCTCAACTCCCCTGCATGCATCCTCACGCAGATGCTCCACACTCTTCTTTGAGCGGGATATCCTTGCATAGGCAGCTGATAGTGTTTCAGGTGTTCTTATATTCTCCCCGAAATCCGGATCATAATTATATCCTGCAAGATTGATCTTCATCTATTCTCCTATCATCTTTAAATACTCTTCTTCATCAATTATCTCAATATTATGTTCCTCTGCCTTCTTCAGTTTAGAACCCGGCTGGCTGCCCCTGAGCAGATAATCAGTATTTGCGGAAACAGAACCTGAGACCCTGCCGCCGTGTGCAATAATGGAATTTTTTATCTCGCTTCTTGAAAAATGCTCCAGTTTTCCCGTAATAACAAATTTCTTATTCTCCAGCTTACCCTCACTGTAATAGACGGGACTGACGCCTGCTGACAAGAGATTTTCAATCTCATGAATATTCTCATCATTACTGAAAAAGAGGATAATTGAATCAGCAACTTCCGGTCCAATGCCCTCTATGTCAAGGAGTTCCTCACGCCCGGCTTTTTCAAGCTTTTCTATGGACTTGAATCTCTCAGCCAGAACACCTGCAAGATACTGCCCCACATTCCTGATTCCGAGTGCATTGATGAATTTGGACAGGGGCACTTCTTTTGACTCTTCAATGGACTGTACAACATTTGATGCACTCTTGTCACCCATTCTCTCCATTTCCTTTAAATCGTCCTTATTCAATTTGAAGATATCGGATATATTCTTTATCTTCCCTGTCTCAAGCAATTGCCTTATCAGGGCAGGACCCATCCTGTCAATACCCATGCACTCTTTGGATATGAAGTGCTGAATCTTCCCTTCAATCTGGGCAGGACAATTCACATTAATGCATCTGAGTGCCACCTCGTCATCAATTGTAACAAGTTTCTCACCACAGGAGGGGCATTCCCGGGGTTTTTCAATGGGCCGGGTCTCTCTGTCTTTCCTTGCCTCTTTATTCACTCCCGTGATCTTGGGTATAATCTCTCCGCTCTTCTCCACTTCAACAATATCACCTATCCTTATATCCAGACGCTCTATCTCGTCAAAATTATGCAGTGTTGCCCTCTTAACAGTTGTACCGCTCAGCTGAACCGGTCCAAGATTAGCTACAGGTGTGACAACACCTGTTCTGCCTATCTGAAAATCCACACTGCTGAGCTCTGTAAGTGCAGAGTCCGGCTTGTATTTATATGCAAAAGCCCAGCGGGGGGATTTGGATGTATATCCGATTTCCCCGCGTATATCCAGTTTATTGACCTTCAGTACAATGCCGTCTGTTTCATAGGGTAAACTGTGTCTCTCCTCCTCCCAATTGTCCTTTATCTCAAATATATCGTCAATACTCTCTGCAGTATCTGTCTTATCAACAACGGGAAGACCGGCTTTATCAAGTTTTTCAAGCACCTCCTGCTCAGTGTCGGCAATATCAGAAACAACAGTATGAATCCTTATGGAGAGTTCCCTCTTTGCCACTGCCTTTGGATCAAGCAGCTTTATAGTGCCGCTTGCAGCATTGCGCGCATTGGCAAATTGATATTCATCCTTTATCTCTTCAAATCTCTCCTTTGTAAAGAACACCTCGCCCCTCACAGTAAGCGGACTGTCATTCAATTGCCTTAATTTCAGGGGTAATGCCTTTATTGTCTTGATATTCTCTGTTATATCATCACCCTCAATGCCATTGCCCCGGGAAATACCCTGTTTCAATGAACCATTCTCATATATGACAGATACGGCAACACCGTCTATCTTGGGTTCAATGAGATACTCTATATTCCTCCCTGTTTCTCTTTCAATTCTATCATAGAATCTCTTCAATTCCTCATTGGAATATGTATTATCAAGAGAATACATCCTCGGCTCATGTCTGACCTTCTTGAAACCCTCAACCGGTTTCTCGGATACCCTCTGTGTCGGAGAATCCTCAGTTACAAGGTCAGGGTACTGATTCTCCAGTTTCTCCAATTCCTTATACAGACGGTCATACTGATAATCACTGATTTCAGGGGATGATTTGACATAATAAAGGTAATCGTGTTTTCTGATCTCTTTGCGGAGTTCTTCTATTCTACTCTTTGCCTCTTCTTTATTCATTTATTCCTGCCGTGGCAGTGTTTGTATTTTTTACCGCTGCCGCACCAGCACGGGTCATTTCTGCCAATCTTCTTATTCTTCCTCTCAAACGGCTCCTGCTTCCGGCTGTCCTCTTCACCGGAGCCGGTGAAAATTACAGGCCTCTTTTCCTCAAACTGCTTATTGCCTATATCTTCAATATCGGAGAGTATCTTGCTCTCAAAGAATTTCTTGATAAATTCAGCATATATACTGTCTATCAGATCCGAGAAGAGAAGATATGCCTCTTTCTTGAATTCAACAAGAGGATCCTTCTTTGCATAGCCCCTCAGTGTAATACCCTCTCTGATTGCCTCCAATTCATACAATTGCTCAACCCATTGGGCATCAATTGCTCTGATGAATGTCTGGGTCATGACAAAATTAAGCTTGTCGGCAAAATCCCGGGGTATTTCACATCTCTCTTTTATTCTCCTTTCAATTTTCTCTCTGACTGATTCCGCAAATTCACTGATGGAAATATCCTCATCAGGTTCTTCGGTTTTAATGGAGAAATGAGCAAGGAGATAATCATTGATTATGTCATAGGGCCACTCCTCCTTGAAAGAACCGGGACGGATTACGGAAAGTATATATTCCTCAGCCATTGGCGGAATGTTTTCGTAAACATAGTCCAGTATTTCCCTGTTTTCCCTGTCCATCCTCTGCTTTATCCTCTTTTCCAATTCCTGCTGCAGTGCATTGTTCTTTACAGTATCATAAAATTCCTTCTCACTGATATTCACCTGGAATGTATGATTGATGTAATTCCTCATCTTTCTCATCTCTACATTATTGTCATCATTATAGTATTTTTTCAGATCAGCAGAGAGCTTGTCGGTGAGTTTATAAAAGAGATCCTTATTGACATACTCAATAGGCAATGCCCTGAAGAGGAAGAAGTCCCTCAGTTCATAGACAACCTCTCTCTGTTTATTAATGACATCATCATACTCCAGGAGGAACTTCCTCCTCTCAAAATTAATATTCTCTATTCTCTTCTGAGCATTTTCAATGGATGATGTGAGCAGCCTGTGGGAAACAGCTGTCTGATCACCTGACATTGCCTCCATCCTGTCTATAAGTGATGACATCCTGTCTGCACCGAATACCCTCATCAGATCATCTTCAAGTGATACTGTGAACTGTGAAGTGCCGGGATCACCCTGTCTGCCGGAACGTCCCCTCAGCTGTCTGTCAATACGGCGCGATTCATGTTTCTCAGTGCCGAGCACATAGAGACCTGCAGGCACATACTCCAGACAATTGCCTTCACTATCAAATTCAACACATACATTGCGCTCCTTCAGATCTTCTGTATCAGGCAGCATAATTCTCTCCCTGCTGCCCTCATATCCGGATGATGCTATAAGTATCTTGTCATCACCCTCCTCATTGGAGAAATAAACCTTCTTGTCACTGAGATAATTATCATGTTCTCTGAGATAATCAATATACTGAAGTGATGTGTCATTCCTGCAGATAATAACCGGTTTCCTGTCTGCTTCCCTCATCCTCAATGCCTGAATCATTGCCGAGCGTTCCGGCAGCATCTTTATTGTCTTGCCCAGTTTAATGTCCGTGCCCCTTCCTGCCATATTAGTGGCTACTGTTACAGAGCCCTGATCACCTGCTTCAGCGACAATCTCCGCCTCTCCCTCATTATTTTTTGCATTGAGTATATTGTAATTGAGGCTTCTTCCTGATGCATCTTTCCTCGGTTTGAGCTTTCTGTCCAGATATTCTGATGATGCAACAGATGCTGTTCCAATAAGAAGCGGTATGCCCGCATTATGTATATTGACTATTCTGTCTGCAATATATTTTATCTTGTCACTCTTCCTGACAAACACTACATCATTCCTGTCCTGTCTTATAACAGGCCTGTTTGTCGGTATTACAATGACATCAAGATCATAGATATGTTTGAATTCCTGTGCCTCTGTCTCAGCTGTGCCTGTCATACCCGATAATTTCACAAACATCCTGAAGAGATTCTGCAGTGTTATTGTAGCCAGTGTCTTGGTCTCCTCCTCAATATCCACATTCTCCTTTGCCTCAATAGCAGAATGCATACCCTCTGAGAATCGTCTCCCGGGCATGAGCCTGCCTGTATGCTCATCAACAATAACAATTTTGCTCTCCTTGATAATATAATCAACATCCTTGGTGAATAATGTATAGGCTTTGAGTAATTGATGCACAGAATGGATCTTCTCTGAC
>JAXHVG010000278.1:0-3595 GCA_034189245.1 Caldifarciminota bacterium | reverse complement strand
CAATCCTGCTGCATGCAGAATTACAGGATACAGTGAAGCAGAACTCCTTGATATGAATATTGAGGATGTTGTCCATCCTGACTACAAAGAGCTTATCAAGAAGAGGGCAGCTGCACGGCTCAGGGGGGAGGATCCTCTCAAACATTATCAATTAAGGATAACAGCAAAATCTGGTAAAGTAAAATGGATTGATTTCCGGGCTGACAGGATCACATATAATGGCAAAAATGCAGTACTGACATCAGTGATTGATATTACAGACAAGAAGAATCTTGAAAAGCAGCTTCTCCAATCCCAGAAAATGGAATCAATAGGACATCTTGTAGGCGGGATTGCTCATGATTTCAATAATCTGCTTACACCTATTACAATGAATGCAGAATTCATTGAGTATAATTCAGAGAAAAACAGTGTTATTCACAGGCAGGCAAAGAGTATTGTACAGTCATCAAAGAGAGCAAAGAGTATTGTCAAGAAACTCCTCGCCTTCGGCAAGAAGCAGGTTATGGAGATGAAGAGTATTGACTTAAACAGTATTATTGAAGACCTGATGAAACTCCTGGAATCAACAGTGAGCAGTAATATTGAAGTAGTTCTTCATCTATCGGATGATATCAAGAGAATTGAAGCTGATCCTATTCAGATTGAACAGATTCTGATGAATCTGGCTATCAATGCTCAGGATGCTGTTGAGGGCAATGGCAAGATTGCCATTGAAACATCAATGGTTGATCTGGACATGGAGTATGCTTCAATATATACAGACCTGAAGCAGGGAGAATATGTCCTGCTTACTGTCAGTGATAATGGCAGGGGTATGACAAAGGAGGTGCAGCCGCATATCTTTGAACCATTCTTTACAACAAAGGAGCAGGGGAAAGGAACGGGTCTGGGACTCTCCACTGTTTACGGAATTGTCAAGCAGCATAATGCAAGCATCAATGTGTATTCTGAACCTGAAGAAGGCTCGGTATTCAAGATATATTTCCCAGTTAAAGATAAAGATACAGTGAAAATTAAAGAGGAAACAGCAGACCCTGTCCGGGAGAAGACCATACTCATTGTTGAGGATAATGAACAGATACTGGCAATTGCCGAAAAAATGCTTAAGAAAAAGGGTTATACGGTTTATTCATCCTCCAATCCCGTGCACGGCATCAAGATTGCACACAAATACAAGGATGAGATTGATCTTATACTGTCGGATATTATAATGCCCGGGATGCATGGCAGAGAGATGTGCGAGGAAATAAAGAGTATCATTCCTGATGTGAAGATACTGTATATGTCAGGATATTCAAAAGAAGTATTATCCGAGGAAAATATTGACGGCAAGAGAGTCAAGTTCATACCCAAACCGTTTTCCGGCAGAAAACTGTTAAAGTATATTGAGGATATTCTGCAGATTGACTGATTTTATTGACGAGAATACTTTCCTATGATAAAATAAAAAATTATGTTAGTTAAATTTATAATCAGTTATTATAAAAAAGCTCCGTTCAAAATACTGATCGGTTTTTTATCGCTTATTCTTGTTGACCTGGCGCAGCTAATATCACCGCGCCTTGTCCAGAAGGCAATTGATTCTGTTGTTACTCCCGGGGATTCATCTTCTGTTCTTCTTGTAGTAGCATTATCCATATTCGGACTAGCTATTGGAATAGGTGTTTTCCGTTTTGCCTGGCGCATGACTATAATCGGCATGTCCCATTTTATTGAAATGGATTTCAAGAACAGATTATTTGACCATTTGCTCTCCCTTACATCCAAATTTTTCAATAAGACCAAAACCGGAGATATTATGGCCCGTATGACCAATGATATGCGAGCCGTGAGAATGGCGACAGCATTCGGGGTTATAGCGGGTTTTGATGCCACCTTCCTCTTTATAGCAACACTGGTATTCATGTTTACAATCAATGTGAAACTAACATTATTTGCAATCATTCCATTGCCTCTCATATCCATTATTGCACTATTCTTCATGAAATTACTCTACCGCAAGTTCAGAATGGTTCAGGAGGGATTTGCTGCAATGAGTGATAAGGCGCAGGAGATGTATTCGGGCATAAAGATAATACAGGCATTCCAGCAGGAAGAGGATGAAGCAAAAAACTTCAATAAATTGAACCGTGAATATGTTGATATGAATATATCCCTCATAAAAATATGGGGTACAATGCATCCCATGATATTCCTCCTCTCTCAGGCAGGTATTGCAATAATACTCTTTGTCGGCGGTCAGCAGGTTATACTCGGGCAATTAACACCCGGTGAACTGGTGGCATTCATATCCTATATAGGCATCATTGTCTGGCCCATGATGGCTGTCGGTTTTGTGACAAATGTATTCCAGAGGGGGGCTGCCTCATACAGCAGGATAAGGGATTTCATGGAAGAGGAATCCGATATCAAAGACAGTGAAGATGCTCAATACAGGAAAATAGAGGGCAATATTGAGCTGATGAATGTCTCATTCAAATACAATGATAATTATGTTCTTGAGAATATTGACCTCAAGGTTAATAAGGGGGATTATATTGGAATATGCGGCAGTATTGGTACAGGGAAGACAACAATTGCCAAACTCATATTGAGAATCATTGAACCCGATGCAGGTGCAATATACTATGACGGCAATTATCATAAGGATATTAAAATTGCAGGTGTGCGTGATTCAATAGGTTATGTGCCGCAGGATTCATTCCTATTTTCGGAAACAATAGAGGAGAATATAAGATTCGGCAAACCGGATGCTGACAGAAAGGAGATTGAGAGGGTCTGCAGTATTGCTTCAGTGCATGACAATATAATGGAATTGAGGGATAATTACAGGACAATAGTGGGGGAAAAAGGCGTAACACTCTCAGGCGGTCAGAAACAGAGGATATGTATTGCCAGGGCAATAATCCGCAAACCCCCGGTACTGATACTGGATGATGCACTCAGTGCTGTTGATACCAATACAGAGAAGGAGATTATCAGCAATCTCAAGGAATATACTGAAGGAATAACAACAATTGTCATATCGCACAGGATATCATCATTTCTCAAGGCAGACAGGATATTTGTACTGAACAACAATGTAATAGAGAGCAGCGGAAAACATGAAGAATTGCTTGAACAATCAGAGACATATAAACATATTTACGAGATACAGAAGTTGGAAGAATGATAGAACAAGAAAAAATGTATACGGGCGCTGACAAGACAATAATAAAGAGACTTCTGGGATATGCCAAACCGTATACAGGCAAGATCATAATAACATTCATACTGCTGCTTATTATAAGCGGCATTGAGATATACCTGCCTGTTATCACGAAGACAGTCATAGATAATTATATAGAAAAAAGCTATATTGCAGTTAAAAAGGGCGATGTTTCAGATAGAATTGCATCAAGCCATAAATCATACAGTATTGTAACCGACTCCCTTATCTATATTCCCTCAGAGATCATTACAAGGGGGCAGAATGCTGATTTGAGGAAGGCGGGGCTGAAGACGGATTTGAAGTTATTCCGTTTTAATAATGAGGACAGGGATGTACTTGAGAACAATGGGATAGATTATATTGACTCACCCAAGGGTCTTC
>JAXHVG010000277.1:0-7361 GCA_034189245.1 Caldifarciminota bacterium | reverse complement strand
GTATAAATTGCTTGAATCAGAGAAATTCTACAGATTTGCCTATTACCTTTTTCCCCTGGGCATATTAACAATAATTTACGGAATAGTGAAATGATACTCGTAATCTCCGATACACATGATAATGAGAAGCTGAGCCGTAAGCTTGTTGACAAATACAAAAGCCGGGATGTGGATGCATTGATACATTGCGGGGATGTGGCGGATTTTAAGCTTTTTCAGATCCTGAACAAGATCACCGATAATATCTATCTTGTCAGGGGGAATAATGACAAGTATTCAGAGGATACAGTTAGAGAACTCAGCAATGCGGGTGTGTTATACGCCATACCGCCATTTTTATTTACCATTGAGGGATATGGGAATTTTGTGATAATGCATGAACCGTACTTTATTGAGGAGTATATAAACCGCAGGAATGTTGATTATATACTCTATGGCCACACTCACAATGCCAAGTACTATGAACAAAACGGCAAGAAGATAATAAGTCCCGGAGCACTGTCATATTTCCTCAATCCTGTACCTTACTATGCAGTAATATCAGAGGATAGCAAAGTAGTTCTTCATAAAGACATCAAATAATACTTAATGTAATCTTGACAAAAAAGAGAGAATACATATAATATACGCTCACGGAGGATTAGTCTAATTGGTAAGGCAGCGGATTTGAAATCCGCCGGGCATTGCGTCCCTTGGGGGTTCGAGTCCCTCATCCTCCGTTTAAAATTCAGACCGCGAAAACCGTGGTCTTTTTTTATGGAGGATGGTGACTCGAAGCGAGTGAAGCGAGCAAGTCCGCAGGACTACCCTAGGGGGTTGTTCGCGGTCAGCACTTCTGGATTAGCAAGAGAGCGGCTAAGTGTGAGCGGAGCGAGCACTGAGTGCCCTCATCCTCCGTTTAAAATTCAGACCGCGAAAACCGTGGTCTTTTTTTATGGAGGGCAAAAGAACGAATAGATCGAATAGAACGTGTATAGAACGTGTAGAGCGAATAGTAATGAAACTTCCAGTCATCAGCCACCAGCCGCCAACCACCGGCAATGTGATAAGACAATATGAAAGATAGAGAGAAAATACGGAGCTTCGCTCTGGGGACGGTCCTTCGATTTGTTGATTCTTCGCCTGAAAGTCTATTAATTAGGTCTATTCTCAAATTGCTTAGGTGATCAGTAATATTGAAGTAACTAGTCATATAGATAAACTCCTTAATAATATAAGTTACGGGTTATTATGAGGATAAATCCATTTTACAAGAATTCCTACACAAGCGACTTATAACTTAATAAATAACTTGACTTAATAACAAATATGGGCGTTTGGAGAGAAGAATCAACAAATAGAAGGACCGTCCCCAGATTGCACATCTATGTTGAAAAGATACTTCAGAACTGTATAATTCTAATATGATTAATAGGGGATATTGGAGAATTCATTACAGAATTATTGGCAGAATAAGATTGCTGATAATCGGCTTAATAATAATCATATTTTTGATTCCCATTAATTTAATAGCAGAGAAGAAAGGTCTTCAGTATTATGAGAATAAGAAACTGGAGGGTAATGTATATCAGGAGACATTTGTGTTCTATGGCAATGCCATAGACAGTATAGGCGGCTTCTTTACAGAATATGATAGTATGTTTGTAAATCTTGAGAAGGTCTTAGTGTGTGAAGACAGTGATTTCAAATCTGACTCACTTTATCAGGTGGACGGGTTTATAAGCTATACATCCCAGTGGGATAGAGAAAGAAAAGAGAAGATGCTCAATAGACGTTCAAGAGAACTGAGTAAAGATAAAGCAACATTTTACAATAAGTTTGATTACGCGATGAGATGGGTTACTGGAGCTTATTGTCTGTCAATTGTGGGAATACCTGTAGCTTTCGTACTTTGCGTAATATACGGTATTAAGTGGTTGTTTGATAAGGCATTTGAGGAAGTGTTTTTATAAGGAGTAATAGTGAAGAGAACAGTGTGTATAATTCTTGTATTGGTGATTATTGTAACAACCCCGATGTTTCTTTATTCAGATATAAGGGATTTAAGAGAGCAGTACAGGGTACAAGAAAAAGAAGATCTCACTACAAAACAGAAAATCCTTAAATATACAGGAGCAGGATTATATCAGCTTTTTACTACAAGCATATTTAGTGCTATTTTGCTCTCCGCTGGCTTTATGTTCCTAATATCTCCATTCATAATAGTTGATGAACATAGACAATACAGTGCAAGTGAGCAAAGAATTAATAATACTATCATTATATTATATCTTATCTCAGTGCCAATACTCTCTCTATTAGAGTTAAGAATAATAGCAGAAAATATTCATAAAATGTTTAAAATGTGAGGAAATATGAGAAAATCTGTAATAATATTAGTTTTGACTATACCACTGATTATTTCAATCGTATCTTGTTTTTTAATAAACGATGAACCGTATCTTTGGGTAGAAAGTACAAATCAGAATACATTATTTATTAATGATAATGAATATGTGAGAGTTTTGAGATTGATGGAAGAAGAAAGTCTTTATGATGATGATTACTGGAGAGAGCATGCTGGTTATAGGGTGGTATATGGGAATGTATTAAGTGGTGAAAGAAAGGAATTTGATGTCATGGTAGATAAAAAATCTTATGCACCAGAGTTCCTGTTTTCATTAGCAAATGATAATGTTGTAATATCTTCTGCGTATCATAACAAGATGCTTAATCTAACCACAGGAGAGATAAAAGATTTTGACACTTTGGACTTTGTGAATAATAGGAAAATCACATTCAGCCCTGACAGCAGCAGGATATTAGCATTCCGTTATAATGATGGTATGGATGATTATTATATATACATAAATTTTCTCTCAGGCGTATGGGATTCAATTTATGACTATCCATATTTACATACCCATTACATTGTAGATTGGGGGGGAAACCAATTTATAGGTTATGGGTATCGATATGGATGTTATGCTGAAGTGTTAACAGGGGCTGAATTAGGAACATTAATACGAAGCGATACAATTGACAGCATTGTTTTTGATAAAGTTAATAGTGCACGATGGGACCGTAAAGGAGATAGTATAAAGGTTCTCTTTACAGGTACAAACACTAACAATGATGAAGAATCTAAATATACACTCACCTTTCATCCTGATAATAAGAATGATTACACATTAATGGATGAGAAATATTATAATTCAAATGATAAAGATTTCTACATCAATACTGGTTTAAAAGTAGATACAATTTATAATTTCAATGATGAAGTTATCAAAATTATTGAATAAATGGAGTGAATAAATGAGAAGATATGGTTTCATATTGCGGTTAATGCTTATAGTGTTTCTTGGGATTATAACAAGCGGCTGTCTTACAATGATCTATTATTCCCCCAGTGTAGTTGAATCAGGTAAAATACATCTGGGATATGGGGCAAGAACGGCGGTTTCATGGAAGGCCTTGGATAGCTCATTGTTCTTCAGATACGGATTACCAAATGAATATGACATTGGCATTGAGTGTAAGACATTGTTCGTATTCCCTACATATATAACGCTGAGTTTGCGAAGACAATTCAGTTTCCAATCCGATTATACTGATGCAATAACAATAGGAGGAGGATTCGGCTATCATCTATTATTACCAGGAACCGTAAGGATGCCCGATGAAATGTATGCAGAAATGAGTTTTATAAAACACCCATCTGCAATAAGATTTGGAGTAGGACAATTTTGGAAGAATGTTTCTTTCCCAGATGGTGATGCACATATACATAATGCATTCTTTGTGCAGGGCATAAATGAAATACAATGGAATAGATTTGCACTGATGCCCTATATCTACTATGAATATGTGTATGATACTGAGGATTCAGGTCCTGACCAATACAAAGAGCATTTAATAGGCATTGGATTAAGTTTTTATTTTGAATTGCTTTGATTAATTTAAAACCCTGCGAATCCTCTTCTACTACCCGTTCTATGCGTTCTACTCGTTCTATTCGTTCTCTATCTACGCATCACGATTCATGCATTGCGTGTTCCGGCAATCAATATACCGGCTATCAGTGCTATGAATGCCGATATGATAAATGTCGGTGTGAATGAGAATATATCAACAAGCAGGCCATTGATCATCGGATAGAAGAGCATGGGTGCTGTGAATGTATTCATGAATCCTATATATGTCGGTCTCTTGCTTTCAGGTGCAATCTCCAGAAGATAGGTGAGATAACCGACTCTGATGCCTGACATGGACGCACCTACAAGGAAGAATACAATATACATCATCCATATGCCCAGAAGGGGAGAGAGTGATGCAAAGATGGGCTGCAGGAGTACAATACCTGCAGTAATTATCATTATATACTTTGTGGATAGGAATTTTGAAACACGGTCCCATACAATATTGGAGAGTATCATGCCGACCATCTGTATTGCTATGAAGAGACCTATTGTTGATTCATGTACATCAAGGATGCGCAGTGAGAATATTGCATAGAATGGCACAGGGCCCATTGCAACAGCCATAAGGACCTTATAGGAGAACAGTCTCTTGAATGCGGAATCCCTCCTTAAAACCTTTACTCCTGTCTTGAAGAAATGCCTGAAACCCTTTGAAGGTTCCTGTCCGCGGCTGGGCGGCTCATCAGCCATAATGAATGATATGAGGGCAATAGTAACAACAAATCCCGAGGCGAGAAAAAGCAGTGCATAGTTGAATGGATAATCATATGTATCCAGGGAGAATTTCACAAAGAGCCCGCCGAGTATTGCCAGTGCTCCTCCGCCTGCCTGACGAAAACCCCAGAATGAAGCAAGGCGTCTTTTTGATATTGTTTTGCCTATGAGTTCCATGAAGGATATACCCGACATACCGCCTGCTGTGAGATAGATGAATAAAAATAACATAAAAACAGGGAGAATAAAGGAAGGATACCACAGTATTACAATACCCATTGCAAACATTGCTATGATACGGACATAGGCTGTGTATTTATAGACAAACATCTTATACTTTTTGCCTTCAAGATAATTAGCCATAAATATCTGGGGGAGGGGCCATAGAGCCATCTGCATTGAACCGGCAAGTCCTATCAGTACGCCTGATGAGGTGAGTGTTGAAACAAAAACAGGCAGTATTGTCTCAGATCCTGTAACAGCAAAGGCAAATTTGAAGAGTATGCCGTTTATTATGCCTAAAATATAGTTCTTATTATTATGTTTGACTTTATTCATAGTTATCAATATATACGAAAAGAAAGAAAAATCAAATATCTTATTGACAAACACAGGGTACACATTATTATATAAAGAAAACTTTATATAAAGGATATGTTATGAATAAACTGGAACAAATAGTAAAGGCTCTGGCTGATAAAACCAGGCTCAGAATGGTCAATTTGATAATGAACAGGGAACTATGCGTCTGCCAGATGCAGGTGCTGCTTGATATGTCTCAGCCGCGGATATCCAGACATGCCCATATACTCTCTGATGCGGGGATTATTAAACAGAGAAAAGACGGGCAGAGGGTCTTCTACTCAATTAGTCACATTGACGAACTTGACAGTATGATGGATTATCTGAAGGAGCAGTTCTTGGATGAATCTGTTTATAGAGATGATAAAAAGAAACTGAAAAAAATCTCAGAACAATTAGACGAATTGGAGAATTGAAATGGGAAAATTAAAGGTGCTTTTTGCTTGTGTGGAAAATTCATTCCGCAGCCAGATATCCGAGGGTATTGCAGGAAAGTATTTCAGTGACAGGATTGATGCCTATTCTGCAGGTTCAAAACCATCCGGAACAGTCCACCCCAATGCTGTAAAGGTGCTCAAAGAAATCGGCATTGACGCGTCAAAGCAGTATTCCAAGGGATTTTCAGATCTTGAAGAAACGGAATTTGATTATCTTGTGACAATGGGATGCGGTGAGGTATGCCCGTTTGTCCCTTCCAGAAAACAGCTGAATTGGGAATTGCCTGATATAAAGGATAATCCGCTTGAAGATATCAGGGAATTGAGAGACCATATAAAAAATAAAATTGAAAAAGAAATACTGGAGGATACATATGAAAAGTAGGCTGATAATAATTACTCTGATTACTGCCATTATTATGGTAACAGCTGGATGCAGACCGTCTCATGAAGCAGAGCAGGGAAAGAAACAGATTAATGATAAGGTGGAAGTTGAAGAAAATGAATCAGCAGAACAGACAGTATCTGAAGAAGCGCGCGACAGTGAAATCACTCTCCGGTTTTTGGAAATCGGTTCTGATGAGTGTGTGCCATGTAAGATGATGCGGCCTGTAATGGAGAAAGTCACTGAGAATTATGATAATGTAAGGGTGCTGTTTTATGAAATCAATTCTGACAGCGGTCAAGCTGTTGCACGGAAGTATAAGGTCAGACTCATACCCACGCAGATATTTCTGGACAATGACGGCAATATTGTGAAGAGGCATGAGGGGTTTTATGCTTATGATGACATGTCTGTTTTTATTGATAAATTTATTGAGGCAAACAAATAATGGAGGGCATCTTTTCATATTTTACCGGAATAATGTACAGCAGTGCATTGCTGGCAATTGCCGGTGCATTTGCATGGGGCGTGCTCAGCATTTTACTCAGTCCCTGCCATCTTGCAAGCATCCCTCTTATAATCGGATATGTATCGCGCAATGAGACAAAGAATACATATAATGGATTCATTATGTCTCTGCTCTTCAGCATCGGTATTTTACTTTCCATATTCATTGTAGGAATTATTACGTATTTAACAGGCAATCTCATAGGTGATGTCGGAATGATAGGCAATATTATCGTTTCAATGATATTCATTATTGTAGGGCTGTATTTTTTGGACATAGTTACACTGGACTTTATAGGCATCTCTCAGAAGCATATGGAAGGCAAGGCAGGGAAGAGGGGAGCATTCATACTGGGGCTTATATTCGGCATAGGTCTCGGCCCATGTACATTTGCCTTCATGGCTCCTGTTATGGGCCTGGTGCTGAGCAATGCCTACAGTAGTGTGCTTATATCATTGATGCTTATAATTGCCTATGCCATAGGCCATTGCCTGCTTATTGTCATAAGCGGTACTGCAACAGGATTTGTGCAAAGAACAATTGACTTCAATGCAAAATCCAAAACAGCATTCATATTGAAAAAATCCATAGGAGTAATAATTATACTTGCAGGTATATACTGGTTTTATAAATCATTTTAAGGAGTAAAGATGAGCAGACGGAATAAATTAATCATAATCATTCTTGTATTCCTCGGTGCCTATTTCATACCATTCAGGGACAGTGCCATACAGAAGGCATTGATTGAGTCATTCCTGATGCTTCAGGATTAT
>JAXHVG010000276.1:0-5309 GCA_034189245.1 Caldifarciminota bacterium | reverse complement strand
AGTATTTACGGAACTCACCGGATTCTTCAGTTCAATAGAGCATGTTGTATTGTACTGTATCTGCTTGAGGAAGTCATTGTCATGCCATATATACGAGTCAGTCTCATTCATATCAAATTGCTCTGCAAGTATATCCTTTATCTTTACTGCAATATCCCTCTGAGTATTGAAATCAGGAACAGACAGTGTCATTGCAGGGAGTGAAGCTTCTATTTCATTGTATCCGTAAATCCTGGCAATCTCCTCTACAATATCCTCCCTGATGGAGACATCCTTGGTGCTTCTGAATGTCGGTGCTGTGACAGTGAGCTTATTATTGTCAATATCTGTGTCAAATCCCAGTGCAGAGAGTGTATCAATAATTATCTCATTACTGATTCTGGCGCCTATTGTATTCCTTATGAAATCCGTATCTGTTTTTATTATGTTTCTTGTAAATGGATTGAAATTAATATCAGTGAGTGCTGAGCGGAACTCTATGTCAGGCTGAATCTCGCTCAGGAGCAGAATGTAACGCAGGGCAGCAGTCAGTGCATATTCAGGGTCCAGCGATTTCTCAAACCGTGAAGATGAATCTGTCCTCAGACCCAGTGCAGAACTTGTCTTTCTTATTGCTCCTGCATTGAAGGCAGCTGATTCAAGGAACAGTGAAGTGGAGTTATTATTTATCTCACTGTTGCCTCCGCCCATAATGCCGGCAATTGCAACAGGACCATCCTGGCTGTTTATCATCAGAGTCCCTGAAGGAAGCTCCCTCTCCTCATTATCCAGTGTGGTGTATTGTGTTGAACCCTCAGTACTGTCAATAATTATTCTTTCAATCTTTGAGCCGTCAAATGAATGCATTGGCTGGCCCAGTTCAGTCATCACATAATTGGTCAGATCAACAATTATATTACGCGGCACATGACCTGTTCTCATAAGACGCGCCTGTATATTGAGAGGGGACTCATCAGCCCTGATATTGCCTATCTTGATACCTGCATACCTGTAGCAGAGTTCACTGTCTCTTATCTCAATAGGGAAATCACTGTCAGCATCAATATCACTGATATCAAATACATGATAATCCTTCAGATTACGGCCCAGAATAGCTGCGGCCTCACGGGCAAATCCGTAAATACCCCAGAGGTCCGGCCTGTGGGTGAGGGATTTATTGTCAATTTCAATAATATGATCATTGAAATCAATAATATCATCAATATCAATACCCGGCTCAATACTGTTCAGTTCAATAATGCCTCTGTGGTCATTATTTATGCCCAGTTCCCTGCCTGAAAGGAGCATGCCCTCCGAAACAGTGCCAGCAATATCCCTTCTGCCTATTTCAGAACCATCTATCATACCGCCCGGTTTGACAAAGAATGTTATGAGACCTTCTCTTGTATTGGGAGCACCGGAAACAACTATGTAATCCCTATCCGCCTTTACAGTGCATTTGAAATATTTGCTGTCTATTTTTTCACATTTTTCAATACGGGCGGACATTATCCCGCTGAAATGCTTCTCAACAGAGTAAATGCCCTCTGTTTCAGCTGTCTTGAGTGTCAGTATTTCAGCCAGTTCACCGGCATTGATGTCATCAAGGTCAACAAAGTCATTGAGCCAATTATAGGATAATTTCATATTAATTCCTGAATTGTCTTAAGAATCTCAGATCTCCGCTATTAAGGAGCCGGATATCATGTATATTGAATTTCATCATTGCAAGACGTGTAAGACCCAGTCCGAATGCAAATCCATTGAACTGCTCTGAATCAATACCGCTCATCTCAAGCACATTGGGGTGAACCATACCGCAGGGCATCAGTTCCAGCCATCCGCTATTGGAGCAGGTACTGCAGCCCCGGCCTCCGCAGATAAGGCATCTAATATCCAGTTCAAAACCCGGTTCAACAAATGGGAAATAACCCGGTCTGAGACGCACTTCAACATCCTCATGGAATATCTCAGAGAGCAGTGTCTTCATTGTTCCTATAAGATGCCCGACAGTGATATCCCTGTCAATGAGCAGTCCTTCCATCTGATAGAAGGTATTCTCATGTGAAGCATCCATTGCCTCGTATCTGAAGCATTTACCCGGTGATATTATCCTGAGGGGTGCTCCGTATTTCTCCATTGCATGAACCTGACATGTGGATGTCTGTGTTCTGAGCAGTTTGCCGTTACTCAGCCAGAATGTATCCTGCATATCCCTTGCAGGGTGGTCTTCGGGAATATTGAGTGCCTCAAAATTATAGTACTCAGTGTCCATCTCAGGACCTGTGACTATTGTAAAGCCCATGCCTGTCAGTATGCGCTCCAATTCCCTCTGTACAATCTCTATTGGATGCAGTGAACCCCTGTCATTTATGAAAACAGGTGTTGTCACATCAAACTCTGACTCATTCTTTCTGGACGCAGATTCCTCTTCAAGGTGTGCAATACGGTCTTTGAGTGTCTTCTCAATCCTGTTTTTCAGAATATTAACATCCTTTCCGAACTGTTTTCTATCTTCTCTGTCTTCAATACTCCCTATGCCGGAGAGCATTTCCTTCAATTCGGATTTCTTGCCGAGATACTTGACCCTCAGTTCACCCAGTGCCTTGAGGTCATCTTTTGACTGCTCATATTCACTTTCAAAATGTGAAAATAATTCCTTTAATTTCTCATTCATAGTTTCTTATTTTACATTGATAGGCAAATTTTTCAAGAGCAACCTTATTCCTGTTATTAACAACAGATGACAGGACTCCTCATATACCGCAGGTAGTAATGATAGAGGAAGAAGTAATGGGAGTAATATACAGAGGCAACCATGTGAAAGAGACAGATATAGATATAGAGATACATTCTTACATGAGGGAATATAATGTAATAATAGTTACATTGCACAGAAAGAAGGGAAACGCCAACAGAACAGCTGAGTTTAAAGTGCATGAGTATGGCGAGGTAACAGAAACTACTTGACAAAATTAACCACTGTCCATTGATTCCCTCGGCAAGTTCATAGACTTAAGGATTCCTCTATTTTACTTGATTTCCGGTACTGTTTGTCATTATATTTAATTAATGTTCTTTTAGTTTTCATGGTGAATGCTCCTTCCGGGAGTTTTGTAACCATAGCCTTTCTCCTTTTTAATTATTGTTATATTTATAAGGGAAGGTCTATTTTTTTGCAATACCTCTTTTATGTGGAAACATACCTCTTTCAAGTACTTTATTTCTGACGAATAACGGTAAACTTGACAATTATCTATATTTCAATAAAATTAATTTATTAATTATAAAGGAGATTTGATTACTATTATTAAGTCAAAATTCACTCAACAGACAGTATTAGGTATTATTTTTTGTTTATTACTGATCATAACTTCTTGTGGATTAGCATCTTTGTATATGACCTGGGAAATTACAGAACAAACTTACACAGATTATTGCTGGATAAGTCCAGATGTAATTGCTTATGCAATGACAACAAGAGTTATTTATCAGGAACAGGTTTTTCTGGATTCTGATACATTAGAGATGACCTCACGATTCAGTGTCTATTCATATGATTTTAATACAGGCAATGAGACATTATTGTTTGCTTCGGATTCAAGTAATATTGATAAAAAAGATAGTATTGATAGAATATTTGCAATAAACGATACTGTGTATATTCAGCAGAATAACATTATTTATACTCCGGAATCAGTTGATTGCGTGAGAGTATCCGCATTGTCCAATTTGATAGGAGATTATCATTTTATAAGAGAATCAGATGATAATAGAAAATTGTTTTTCAGTGATAGTACTTTTCTTTATAAGATAAATCGTGATGGAAGCGGATTAGAGTTGATTAATGAAATTCTTGAATATAAAATAATAGATTATTTTGACACTTCTGTTGGAAGAATAATAGTATATAAAAAAGGAACAAGAGAATATCTTTACCATATGTATATGGATTACATAATACCTGTCAGACCATTTCGTGGAGAGTATGATGTTGTTTGGCATGAATGGGGAGAATCAGAGAGTAAAACAGTCCATTTCAGTTCTCCCGAACATTATAGATATTATACTAATAATAGAGGATTTTTGGAATGCAATGTTACAGATACTATTACCGGTAATAATGGTTTGTGCAGGGTAGATATCACTGATTGCTATACAACACATCATTTCTATAATGGAATGACGGGAGTAAGATCTCCATCCCTTGATAAGTTTGTTATAATGAATGATGGATTATTTGTTGTGGACTCACTGAGGAATGTTCTATTAAACCGCCCCCGGAGGACTTATCATAAATCCATGTAAAATTATATTCATCATCATCCTTGTCTTATTTACCGCTTGTTCAATATTTATGCCGGAACGGAGAGTGATTAATTACAATAAAACTATATGGATCAATGAAAATGAGTTTATTGTCAACTGTGAATTTCATAGAGATAATATGTACCATGTTGAAGAATATCTTGTTAATATAGAAACTGAAGAAGTAGAAAGAACTCATACCTGGGCTTATTATCAAAGAAAGACTTCGGATCTTGTGGATAATGATGTAGTAAGTCCTGATGAACGCTATGTATGGGGTGTTAATGACAATAATCAGTTAACACGAGTAGATAGAACCCTTGATGAGATTGATTATTATGATGTAGAAGTACATGGAGAATTGGATGTTGATTGGGACAGTTTATACGTGTTTTGTATTCAGAGTCAGTCAAATGCATTACTTATCAATACAAATACCGGAGGTTTGCGTTATTTGGATACCAGTTCAGTTTTACTGGACAAATATAAAATAGAGCATTTCTATGATGTGACCTGTGTAACATTAAACAATAGGATTACTTGGGGAGTGGATGTGCTTTTAAATGATATGCATTCAGACACTGATCTTAGATCCATAGTATATTTCAACAATGAATTAAATCTTGACTCTTGTATTGTCGCATGGGGTGTATATGGAGAACCCTCTACTAATGCTCAAAACTATTTTCATCCTGTTGACACTACAAATAATGAACTTGCGGAATTCGAACTATATGACTCTGAATTTAATTATATGAAAACAATATCATTTTAATTTATGAGTCCACTCTAAAAAGAGTAGTGTAAAATAGTTTCTGTAAAATTCACAGAGCCACCAATTCCTTTACCTGTTTAGTTTCTTTTATTTCATCAAGTAATTTATCATTTTCCTGATCTTCCTGTTCTTCTATTATCATATATCTCCTGCCTGTCTCCCAGTCTTCTGATATCTCCATAAGCACACTGCAGGCATATCTTATACATGATTCCCTGTTCGGGAATATGCCAACTGCCTTAGCACG
>JAXHVG010000275.1:0-2487 GCA_034189245.1 Caldifarciminota bacterium | reverse complement strand
GACAGTGTTCTGGGGCAGGGATAATGTCGATCAGCCACTGACAGACACCATATATGTGTATGATGACAATACCGGTCAGCCGGGTACACTGCTTGATAAACAGGCAGTGAGTGTCGGGACAGGCGGCACGCGTATTATAGAGTATGCTTTCAATGGACCTGCAGTAACAGGTGATTTCTGGATACTAATGTATGGAGCTACAAAATCCACTGGTCCTAGTCGCTACTATATGGTTGCAGACAATGCAAACAGCGGCAACAGTTATACATCAACATCTCCTACAGGCACATGGTCAGCATATACAGGCGGGGATATAGTGATAAGGGCAGGCATAGCATATTATTCAACAGCAACAGATTCAGGCACACTGTATATAATCAATAATGACCCATTGTCAGTCAAACCGGTCAATGTTACGGGCATATCAGTGAAGAACGGTTCATCCTGGCTCAGTGTAAGTCCTAAAACAGGCAGTATAGGTCCGAATGATTCGCTTGCAGTGAATGTTTATATAGATACAACAGGTCTTCTTAAACAGGAATACAGGGATACTTTGCTTGTACAGACAGATGCTGATTTTGCCAAAGCAGTGACTCTTGAGATACCTGTGATTATCACAGGTAATTATATGACAGACATTGAAACAGTGAATCTGTCGGTTACAGCAGACGGTAATGATGCTCTTCTCACATGGCGCTGTGATGAGTCATCAAATTATGCTGTCTCCAGGTCAAGGAGCAAAGACACGAGGAACATAATAGCAAATATATCAGGTGCTCCAGGCATCAATAAATACAGAGACATATCACCTGACGGCAAGATAGTTTATTATTCTGTCGGAAAGGTAGATGGCAGTGAGATATTATGGAGCAGCCCTGTTATGATGTCAATGATGCCTCAAATGGATAAACTCAGTGTGAATCATACTATAGGAAGCGCAATACCCTTTATATATTATCAGACGGACAGTCCAAAGGAAACAGAAGTAACTATGCATGATATAACAGGCAGAAAGGTAATGACACTCTATAACGGCATCCTGAATGGCAGGGATAAGAATACCATAAGCAAAGAGATACCTGCAGGCATATACTTCATCAGAATGCAGACACCGGACAGGACATATTCCAAACGCATAACAGTAGTACGCTAAATCAAATAAAGGGGGCTTAAAAGCCCCCTTTATTACCATTAAATTATCTTCTGAAATCACATATATCACTGCAGCCGAACCCTATTCTCTTGACTTAATATGACATATTCATATAATACTTACGGGCAGACAGCCGGTTGCGGGTATTAACCTGAGGAAAGTCCGAACTCCGCAGAGCAGGGCGCCGGGTAACACCCGGGAGGCGCGAGCCTATGGAAAGTGCATCAGAAAAGACACAGCCTACGGGCAATGGTGAAATTGTGAGGTAAGAGCTCACACATCCGGGAGGAAACTCCCTGATGCTGTAAACCCCGTCCGGAGCAAGACCAAACAGAATCGGCTTGCTCGGCCAATGATTCGGGTAGGTCGCTATGAAGCAGGTGGAAACAGCTGCTCAAGATAGATGACCGGCTAAACAGAATTCGGCTTATGTCTGCCCGAATAATTAACCGGAGGTAGCATGGTTTATATTGAGGACCTGAAATCACACATAGGTGATGAAGTAGAGCTTAAAGGTTGGGTATATAACACCCGTTCAAGCGGCAAGATATCCTTCCTGATTATCCGTGATGGTACAGGCAGGGTTCAATGCATTCTCTATCATCCTGATCAGAGCAGAGAGAATCTGGATAATTTCAATAAGCTCTCTCTGGAAACAGCTGTTGAAATTAGAGGCATTGTCAAAGAGGATAAACGTTCACCACTGGATGTGGAAATTGACCTGAAAAAACTCAATATTGTATCAGAGTCAGACAATTACCCCATAACACCAAAGGAGCATGGACCGGCATTTTTACTGGACAACCGTCATCTGTGGCTCAGATCCAGCAAACAGGCTGCAATAATGCGGATAAGAAGCGATGTTATATTCTATGCCCGTAAATTTTTCAATGAGAGAAAATTCCTCTGCATAGATGCGCCTGTATTTACACCTGCTGCATGTGAGGGTACAACAACACTCTTTGAAACCAAATACTTTGATGATACAGTTTATCTCACACAGTCGGGACAGCTCTATATGGAGGCAGCTGCAATGGCCTATTCAAAGGTCTATTGCTTTGGTCCTGCTTTCAGGGCAGAAAAATCCAAGACAAGACGCCATCTCACGGAATTCTGGCAGATAGAACCCGAGGTAGCCTATATGAATCTTGAAGGTGATATGGAACTGGCTGAGGATATGATAATATATATTGTGGAGAAACTTGTTAAAAACAGGCAGGCGGAGTTTGAGACACTTGAAAGGGACACAGAGCCTCTCAAAAATATTAAGAAACCATTTGAAAGGCTTAGATATTCTGAAGCAATTGATATACTCAAATCCATTGGATTTGAGT
>JAXHVG010000274.1:0-3077 GCA_034189245.1 Caldifarciminota bacterium | reverse complement strand
GAGAAGCACATGCGTGTTCTGGCAAATCTTGATCCCATACCGTCGGATGTAAGAGCTCTCGGTATTGGTGGTTACCGTGTTGTGGATAAAAGGATGAACAGTATTAACGGCAGCATGAGGGAGATGATCAATAATCTGGACAGCCGCCTCTATCAGGTGGAGAATATCATCAATTTTGAGAAGCGTAATATTGACGATATCAAGATCAATCTCTCTCAGGAGCACGAACTGCTCAAACACAAACCCTCAACAATGCCCACAAGGGGCTGGGTAACCTCCAAGTTCGGAAAGAGGACACATCCCATAACAGGAAAGAGCGAGATGCACAGAGGACTTGATATTGCCAATGACTTCAATACTGAGATATATGCGCCTGCTGACGGGAAGATCGTTTTCTCAGGCAGGCTTCCAGGATACGGCAGGGTATTAAAGATTGACCATGGATACGGGTATCAGACCATATATGCCCATCTCAACAGATATCTCGTCAGAAAGGGTGACATTGTAACAAGGCATCAGAAAATAGGTCTCATGGGAAACAGCGGTATCTCAACAGGTCCGCACCTCCACTATGAAGTGAGGATATTCAACAAGAGGATTGACCCTATGGGATTTATTGACAGGGATACAGTTATCCGTTAGATGAATGTAAGGGATAAACTTTTTCTCGCCCCATTAGCCGGTATCACAGACTCCGGTTTCAGAAATATATGCATTGAACATGGTGCTGATATTGTATGCACGGAATTGATATCAGCCATGGGACTCATACATAATTCTGCAAAATCATTCAGACTAATGGATTTCAGTCCTTCAGTTCATACTGCCGGCATACAGCTGTTCGGCAGCAGTCCTGCTCATCTTGCAGAAGCTGCCCGTATTGCAGCCGGGCAATCCCCCGATTTCATTGATATAAATATGGGGTGCTCCGTGAAGAAGGTTGTCCGCACAGGCTCGGGGGCTGCCATGCTCAGGAACCCGGCTCTCATTGAACAATGTGTCAGTGCAGTGAGCCAATCTGTCAATGTGCCTGTATCAGCCAAGATCAGGCTCGGGTGGGACAGCAGCAATGCACCGGAAATTGCGCGGGCAGTACAGAATGGCGGGGCTTCTTTTATATCTGTTCACGGCAGAACAGCTGTCCAGGGTTTTTCAGGGAATGCTGACTGGGATTCAATTGCTGATATCAAGAATGAAATTACTATCCCTGTAATAGGCAATGGTGACATAGATTCACCCCATAGAGCACTGGAGATGAAATCATACGGTATAGACAGTATTATGATAGGCAGGGCGGCAATGGGCAATCCCTTCATATTCAGAAATATCAAATCATTGGAAGCAGAGGGCGCTTACTCTGAAGTAACTGCCGCTGAGAAGATCGCATGTCTGAGAAAACACTACACCATGGCAGGCAGACAGAATGATGTTTCATTCATTAAATACATGAGAAAGCATTTCCACTGGTACACAAAGGGTATAAGAAATATCAAGAAATACAGGGAAATTATCAATTATACTGAGTCGTACAGTGAAGTAGAACAGATACTTGATCAATTGGAGAACAATGAAATTACAGTTCAATTATGACTCTGTTGCAGAGTATTACAATGACCTTATGCAGTTCATAGCATATAAGAAATGGGCTTCATATATAGTGGGCCTCTATTACAAAGAAGGGGCGAGTGGAAGCAGATTCCTGGATCTGGGTGCAGGCACGGGCTCTCTTGCCTATGAATTGTCCAGACATAATCTGGATATATGGTGTCTGGATAATTCTCTGGAAATGCTTAGAATGATTCACCGGAGAACAGAGAGCATTGACCGTATTCATGTGATTACAGGTGATATGAGGCAGATTCCATTAAGAGAGGGCTTTGATGCAGCTGTATGTATGTATGACACTGTCAATCATTTTAATAAGGATGATATGAGCCGTGTTTTCACCAATGTATATGATGTACTGAGAGACAATGGTCTCTTCTATTTTGACTTCAATACTAAGCGCGGGCTTGAGAGTTTTGCAGACGGTGATTTCATAAGAAGGAGTGCAGGCCTGACATCAGAGTGGAAATCGGATTACTCCAGTCAGACCGGTGTGTGTAAACTGACACTGATTATATATGAAGGCGGCAATGTGAGGCAGACATTGAGTTTTTCAGAGAGGTCTGTCAGTATTGATGAGGCAGAGGAAGCAGTTTATAGGGCAGGATTTTCTCATTGCAGGATTCTGGAATTCCTCACGGATAATCCGGCAGGCAGTAATACTGAAAGGGGATTTGCAGTATGCAGGAAATAGCATTCATGGACCTTCATCTTCATACAAAGTACTCGCTTGCCTGTTCAAAGTATGCTGACATTGACGGTTACAGCCGCGAGGCAAAACTCAAGGGTATTGATATACTCGGTACAGGCGACATATTCAGAGAGGAGCAATTACTTGAAGCTGAGAGCAGATTACAGGTATGCGGCAATGGCATATATATGTATAATGAAGTGAAGTTTTTCATCACAGTTGAGGTTTCCCTGATATACAGGGAATTTGATGCAACAAGAAAGGTGCATCTCCTTCTTGTACTATCCTCATTTGAGAGAGTGAGGAGGATTAAATCCATTATTGACAGATACGGTAAATTGGAGAGTGACGGAAGACCGATACTGAAACTATCTGTGAGGGAATTCACGGATATTGTCAAGAATGAGGACCCATTGTCAATAATAATCCCCGCCCATGTATGGACTCCGCATTTCGGTATAATGGGCAAGAAGTCGGGTTATGAGGATATTGCTGATGCAATTGATGATATGTCCGTATTTTCAGCAATGGAGACAGGCCTATCATCTGATCCTGACATGAACAGGATGTACGGGAAGTTTGCTGATTATTCCCTTGTGTCATTTTCCGATGCCCATTCACCGGGGAAACTCGGCAGGGAGGCAACAGTACTTTCTACAGATGACATGGATATTGCACTTCTCAAGAGTGCTTTTGAAGAGGGCAATGAAATGCTGCGGGGAACTGTTGAATTCTATCCGCAGGAAGGCAAGTATTTTGCTTCAGGTCACAGGAAGTGCGG
>JAXHVG010000273.1:0-2089 GCA_034189245.1 Caldifarciminota bacterium | reverse complement strand
ATGACTTTTTCGGTTCAAGATTACCCGGATCACTGTTTGACAATTACTTCTCTGAGGATACATGGGCACCGCTGATAGATATAGAAGAGAATAAAGATGAATTTGTCATCACTGCAGAATTGCCGGGCATGAAGAAGGATGATATTGACATATCCATTGATAATAACACGCTTGTCATATCCGGTGAGAAAGAAGCCAAGGAGGAGAAGAAGGAGAAGACATATCACAGGATTGAAAGGTCTTATGGCAAATTCTACAGAGCAGTATCAGTCCCCAGGCATATTGATCCGGAGAAGATCAAAGCCGGGTTTGAAGATGGTGTACTTGAAGTGAAACTCCCAAAATCAGAGAAGGCGAAGTCAAAGAAGATAGAGATAAAGTAATTACCAATGCCCCCGTTAGGGGGCTTTTTTTTTGCAAGGGTGTGGACAAAATTCACTGAGATGATATTATTCCCAGTAAAAGAGCAGTTTTTATATGAAGAATAATAATATAATCAATCTGACAAAAGAATTTTATCAATTATCCAGGAATCTCCTGAAATATGCAAACAGGGGCTGTCCGCTGGTGGAATTTCTCGGTATTATAACAAGTGAACTCCATTCATTTACAACATGCCCTGATATTGAGATCATTGCATTGGGCAATATGATCAATTATTACTGGCATTCACTCACAAACGGCAGAAAAACAAAATTTGTGATTCTGGATGAGAAAGATGTAATGGGTTCATTAAGGAATCTCTGTGAAGAGGAGATTTTTAGTGTCTGTAATGCAATGCTTCAGGAGAGTGCTGACACAGAATACAAATGCTTTACGAAGAATCATAATTTCTGGTCCAATGCAGATAATGGCGTATGTGAGATTCCCCTGAAAGACTCCAGGAGGACAATAACACTGAGCAGCGATAAGTCCATTGCACTGTTCAGATATGAGATTGACAGTGAAAATACCGGTCTGGTTATTATGAGACATCCTGACAGGGACTTCTTCAATCCGGATTTAATAGATTTCTATGAGTCAATAACCCCGACAATAGGTGTTGCCATAGCAAACAGAAGGGCACAGCATGCATTACGAGAGAGAATCAAGGAGCTTACATGTCTCTACAGAATTTCCAAATTCATGGAAACCCCCAGGAAATCAAGGGAAGAGATAATAAAGCATATTATAAGTGTAATTCCCCCGTCATTTCAATATCCGGATTTTGTCAATGTTGAGGTGGAGATTGACGGAAAGAGATATTATTCCACTGACTTTGAAGAATCCGGTGATATAATAGAGACGGATATATATGAAAAGAACATGAAAAGGGGCTACCTCAAAGTCTTTCATTCTGCTCCGGAAAATATTAAGGAACAGGTATTCTTTCTTCCCGAAGAACAGGACTTGATAGAGACAATTGCCAATCAGATATCTCTTGTACTTGAAAGGGAAAGAACAAGGAGTGAGAGGCTGAAACTGGAAAAGCAGCTTCAACATGCTGACAGGCTTGCAACAATAGGACAGCTTTCAGCAGGGGTTGCCCATGAACTCAATGAGCCTCTCGGCAGTATTCTGGGCTTTGCACAGCTTATCAAGAATAATAATGAATTTGATGAACAGACAGAGAGGGATTTTGAGAAGATTATAAAAGGATCACTTCAGGCAAGGGAAATAGTAAAGAAACTGATGCTCTTTGCAAGGCAGATGCCTCCCCAGAAGATACCTGTTAATATCAATGAATCTGTAATGGAAAGCATATCTCTTCTTGAAGGCAGATTCAAGAATTCAAAGGTCAATCTCAGTACGGAATTATCCGGAAGTATACCGGAGATTGTTGCTGATCCCTCTCAAATGTCACAAATATTCGTCAATCTGATTGTTAATGCGCTGCAGTCAATGCCTGAAGTGGGTGAATTGACGATCAGTTCGGAATATGACAGTGAATTTGTTTCAATAAAGGTCAAGGATACCGGCTCGGGAATCCCAGAAGAGAACAGGGACAAGGTGTTTCTTCCATTCTTCACAACAAAGGATATTGATGAAGGCACAGGTCTGGGTCTGCCTGTTGTGCACGGTATTGTAAAAGCCCATGAAGGTATGATAG